>JBFGYN010000005.1:0-30711 GCA_041587415.1 Candidatus Competibacterales bacterium
ACGTCAACCGCAGGACGCTCGATCTTCACGGTGCGACCGAGAAGCAGCCCTTCATCGAGTCGATTCAGCGGCGACTCATGGAGTCTCCTTACGATCAGCTCGGCAAGCGCCTCGTTGCATTCGCCGGCGGCGTTGCGCGTGTTGTCTCAGAAATCGAGGGGCTTCGAATGGACGGGGGCAGCTTCGTCGCACGCTTGACCATAGACCTCCCGGAGACGCATTTGCAGGATTGGTCCCGGCTACTCGTCTCGATGGAGGACGTCACAGAATTCCGCGAACTCTCCTCCAAGCTTTCCTACCAGGCGAGCCACGACGCGCTCACCGGGCTCGTCAACCGGCGAGAGTTCGACAATCGGCTGCGCCGAATCCTGGAGAGCTCCAGGTCCGGCGCGAGTGGTCACGCACTGTGCTACTTGGACCTGGACCAGTTCAAGGTGGTGAACGACACGTGCGGACACACCGCGGGGGATGAGTTGTTGCGTCAGGTGGCGGGACTGCTGGGCGCGCATGTTCGCCGCCGCGACACGCTGGCGCGTCTCGGTGGCGACGAATTCGGTGTGCTGATGGAGCACTGCTCGCTCGATCAGGCGCGTCGCCTTGCCAATGCGATTCTTGCCGCAATGCAGGAGTTTCGCTTTCGTTGGGAGGGTCGGGTCTTCGGCGTCGGTGTGAGCATCGGGCTGGTGCCGATCAACGCCGACAGTGGCGACGCCGCAGCCGTGATGCGCGAGGCGGACGCTGCCTGCTACACGGCAAAGGACCAAGGGCGCAACCGTGTGCAAGTCTACCGCGACGGTGATGTCATCCTCCTCGAACGTCGGACCGAAATGAGCTGGGTTGCCCGCATCGGTGAGGCGCTCGAGCACGACCGTTTCCGGCTCTATGCCCAGCCGATCGTTCCTGCAGTCGGCGGCCGCCGGGGCGGCGCCCACCACGAGCTGTTGCTGCGCCTTGCCGCCGCCGACGGGACCGTCGTCTCCCCCGGGGTTTTCCTGCCAGCCGCCGAGCGATATGGTCTGTCTTCCCGCATCGATCGCTGGGTCGTGCGGAGCGCACTCGGCTGGTACGCCGCCCACCCACAACTGCTCGACTCGCTCGACGTGTGCGCGATCAACTTGTCGGGGCAGTCGCTCGGCGACGAGAAGATGCTCGCGTTCTTGGTTCGTGCACTCGAAGAATTCGGTTTTCCCGGCGACAAGCTCTGTTTGGAAATTACAGAAACTGCGGCGATCGGCGACTTTGCGAGCGCCGGACGATTCATCCGCGAACTCCGGCAGCGCCACGTTCGCTTTGCGCTCGACGACTTTGGCAGCGGCCTTTCGTCGTTTGGATATCTGAAAAGCCTGCCTGTGGATTACCTGAAGATCGACGGAGTCTTCGTAAAGGGGATCGTGGATGACCAGGTCGATCGGGCGATGGTGCACTCAATCAATGAGATCGGTCACGTGATGGGCAAGCAGACCATCGCCGAGTTCGTCGAAAACGACGCAATTCGCTCGCTGCTCGCCGACATGGGCGTCGACTTCGTCCAGGGGTACGGCGTTGGTCGCCCACACCCTATCACCGAACTTGCGACGCGACAGTGCGCCGGTTGAGAGCGAAGTCGCGCGCGGTTGGCATTTGGTGTCAATCTGAGCAAGACATGGGCACGGACGTGACAGTGTCGAATCCGCTCGTGCCGCCTCAAATCAGAAGAACGTTGACCGAGCACCGGGCTTGACGACCGATTCGAGCAGACTGGGCCCGCGTAGGTATGAGGAGCGGACAACAGAACGGTGATGTGGCGCAGACGCCTGAGGTCAAGATGGGCAGAATTGCTCGTGCAGGGAGTCGAGTTCGTCCTCGTGAGCGAGCAGTAGAATGTGATCACCTGGTTCGAGCGCGAGAGTTGGTTGTGCCAGATGCGTCTCGTCGTCGCGGGTCACCGCGATGACACGCGCACGCTTCGGCAAGTCCAGCGAATCGAGTTGGGTCGCGTGCTCGTCCGTGGCGGTGAAACCCCAGAAGCGCCAGCCGCCGCGCAGCACACTGGATAGCTGCACGGGCTCCCGGCCCTCGAGGGTATCGATGAGCGAGTTCCCAACCTCCCGGGAGGGAATCAGCACGTCTTTCAATCCCAGCTCAGCACAAATGGGCTCGAATTCGGCGTCCTTTATTCTGACGATGACGCGCTCGAAACCCAGTGCTTGCGCTACGAGCCCGGCGATGATGTTGTCGTGGTCGCTGTCGGTCAGGCAGCACACCATGTCCGTGTTCTCCGGGCTCAACTCCTTCAATGTGGCCTGCCGGCTGCCGTCGTCGTGCACGAAGCTGCAGTCGAGCTCTTCGGAATAGAATTCCACCTGGGCTTCGTCCTTTTCGACCACAATGGCCTCGTGGCCGGCCTCGAGAGCCTTGCGTGCCCCCATGACGGCCGTCGTGCTTGCTCCGATGAATATCACTCTCATGCCGCCCTCCGGCGCATGCCGATCCAGGTTCGCGGGTAAAGCAAGACAATCAGTGCAACCGTTTCTACCCTTCCCATCAGCATATCGACGCAAAGAACCAGCTTGAGCGCGGGATCCAGGTCTGCCGAAGTCACACCGCTGGACAGCCCGGTGGTGGTGGTCGCGGACACCACGTCGAACAGCGCGGCCATCGGTGCGATACCGCGGTCGAGGAATATGAGCCAGGATAGGGAAATAATAATCAGGTAACCGCAAATGATGGCAAGCGCAAGCTCGACTTCCCGTGGCGTCACCCGGTCTCCGGCTACTCGGATGCGCAGGTGCGTACCTTTGGGAACTGCAGCCCGTGCCAACACCAGTTGGAGCAGTCGAAAGAGAATCAGGGCGCGAAGTACCTTGACACCGCCGGCTGTGGAGCCCACTTCTCCACCGACCAGCATGGAGCCGATGAGCACGAGCTGAGTACTCGCCTCGGTGATCGGCACGGTCGCGAAACCGGCGGTGGACTGGGCGGAAATCGCCATTGCAACCGCGTGTCCGACCGCGTCGAGGCTGATTTCTGCTTCCCCCAACCAAATCATCAGGCCAGCACAAAGCGCCATCGCGATCGCGAGCACACGCAATCGTTCGTCGCGCAGCATGACGAGCGGATTGCGATAATAACCCCCATAGTACCATCCGAACGAAATGGCGCCGGCAAGGCAGATGATCAGAACGACGGTACGCACGGCGATACTTTGAAATCCAGCCAAACTCGCGTCCTTGGTCGCGAAGCCTCCGGTGGAGATGGCGGCCATCGCCTGCGCGATCGAATCCAGGGGGCCAAGGCCGAACGAGAGTAGCGCGGCCACACCGAGCAGGGTCAGCCCCACATAGACGACCAATATGCGCTGCGCGTGCCCGCGGGTGCTGCCGACCACGTCCTCGCGCTCGCGTCGGTCGAATCCGAGCTGCCCTGCGGCCTGCCCAGCATCCATGAGCAGCGCGAGAGCGAGCACGACGACCCCAAGGCCTCCGACCCATTGGGTCCAAGCGCGGGAGAAAAGGAATGCCGGGGATTGGTCCTCGACGGACGGGAGCGTGCTGAGGCCGGTCGTGGTGACGCCCGAAACTGCCTCGAACAGGGCGTCTACGAATGCAAAGCCGTAGGCGTGCATCGGGTAGCTCATCGCGCATGCCGAGAGCACGAAGATCAGCGCCGTAACGGTGAGCGCCTCGTTGGTCTGGATCGCGGAGGTGCACCGCAGACGCGCCGCCGGCACGCCGAGAGCCAAGAGCGCGGCGACGATCACAGCATAGCGCAGGGCCATGTCGAGCCGTCCACAAAAAGCCGAGACGAGTGCCGGAACGATGGTGAGGCAGGCGAGGGGAATCAGCAGCATCCCCAGGTGCTTCGCGATCACCAACGGTCGGACCGCGAAGTGAACCCCTTTTGGCGCCCCCTTCGAGCCCAGCATCAGGGGCGCACCTCGACGCTAACCCTCATCCAGCGTCTGCTTGGGTCCGCCATCGAGCGCCACCGGAATTGGGTCGTTGAACGTCAACGTCCGGTAAGGGAACGGAATCTCGATTCCGGCCTCGTCCAGGTCATGCTTGATCGCCGTGACGACCTCGCCGCGGGAGCGTCGAATGTCGATCGGCTTCGGTCCTGTCCACCACGCAACCTCGATATCGACGCTACTGGCTCCGAATGCCATTGGAAAAACCTGCACGGGGCGATCGCCGAGCACACCCTCGCACCCCTGCACCGCCTTTTCGATGACATTGACCGCACGCGCGACGTCCTCCCCGTAGGCCACCCCGGAGACGATGCTGGTCCGACGCGCCGGACCGTAGGTAAGGACCTCGACCGGATTCTTGAACAGATACGAGTTGGGAACGATGACGAGTTCCCCCGTCGTCCGACGAATTTGGGTCATTCGCACGAGTATCTCCGTGACCTCGCCCTCGATGTCTCCGCACTTGATGTAGTCGCCGTTCTCGAACGGAAATCGCCAAAGCATCAGGATGCCCGCGAAGAAATTCTCGAAAATGTCTTTGAAAGCCAGACCGACGGCGATGGACACGAGCCCCAGTCCGCCCAGAGCGCGAGCCGGCGTCAGGCCTGGGAACAGGATCATAGCGGTGACAAGCAGTCCGACGCACCAGACCGCGATGCTGAGCAGCCGGGTCACCAAATCCTTAAGGGAAGCACGCGCGCGCCAGCCTCGCAGCGCGCGGCGAAACAACGTTCGAAGGACGATCGACACGATCCAGGTCACCAGCAGCGCAATCAATCCCACGACCAGGAATGGCAGGTGTCCGAGGAACCCAACCCAAACCTGGTGCAGTGTTTCCTGGATAGCGGGCGGCAGATTCGGGTCCATATTCGTTACACCGGAGACAGACGATTCAGCGGCCTAGCCTATGGCGTGTCCCGAGCTCCGTTACTGGAGCGCATGGGTTAGCCGGCTGCCCATGTTAGATGAAAAGAGTAGGGCACTCATTTCGCAAGCCGCAATGTGAGCCGACCTCGACGAACGCGCGGCAGAGCGATGCCCGTGACACTCTGGTTTTTCGTCGATTTTCAAATAATACATATAGTGCAATCAGTTAGAGCATTTTCGAGCGGTCTGGTGAGCGATGCAGGCGAGTTCGTCCGGCGCCAATATGCGAGCTATCCCCCGTAGGACGCCACGGCGCGCTCGCGGTACTCGGGCCGCAGATCTTTTGGCATGCCCCAGGAATAATCCGACAAGATGGCCCGATATACCGTCGCCCATGCATCCGGATCGTGCTCGGCGAGGGCGCGCTGGTGCTGCTGCAACAGCTTGCGAATTTCGTCCACGTTGTGATAGGTGGGCCAGCGCGCGTACGCAGCCTCGAAGGCATTCATGGCGGCTTTTACGTCTTGGGCCAGGAGCGCCTCGAAACCTCGGCGTTCGAAATCGTCAGCCGTCTCCACATCAGTGGGAGACGACGGCCGTCCCTTCGCTGGTGCTTCCACGGGCAGTTGGACCTGTTGCTGTGCAACCTGGATCTCTTCCACCTGCTTGTTCAGGTTCTGCTCCACTTTCGAGAGTTTGCTCTCGATATCCGAGACGAGCACTTCGACCTCTGCGCCGCTGCGCGCTCGCAGGGCCGCCAAGAGGCTGCCGATATCTGCCAGTTCTTCGCTGGTGTTGTCCTCGATTTGGGCAACTTGTTGGCCGAGCTCGAACACTCCGGCGACCTTGACCTCACGCGTCTCGAGAATCTTGCGGACGTCGTCCTGATAGATCAGTACCACGCCAAGAACGACTGCAGGCCACAACAAAGTACGGAGATAGTCGAGGACAAGTCGTCCAAGCGCGTAGCGTTCGGAATGATCGGAATTCACGTCGTATTCCTCTAACGCGAATTCCGAATTGTAGTCGGAAAATCTCACCGCGCCGAGCGGATGCTCGTGGGGCAATTACCCTTGGGGAAACCCTGATCTATTCGCGCGGACCGCGTTTCGATTACACGGGGGCGCAGCGCCGTAGCCATTCCACGGCCAAGCCGGCAAACACCGCAGCGGCGCCCTTGTGGACGAAACCTCGCTCCATGGAGGGATCAACCCCCAGCCCCAATGCGCCCAAGGCGGCGGCGTTGCTGGTCGCTCTCTGGCGATGAGCCAATCATGCTGCTCGCGCCTTGTCCCGCAAGCGCAGAAAAACTCCCGCGAGACCGTGTGAATAGATCAGAGCTTCCCCAGCGCTTCGGAATCCGACGAGTCCAGGTAGAGGCCGACAAGATTTGCGACGTCGCTGACGTTCGGCTCTTCGAACAGGCCCTCCTTGTGCTTGCCTGACACCCGATGCACCTGTAATCCGCCGAGGACCATATTCTGCCAGTGCGCGAGTGTGTCCGATTCATTGCGGCGTTGTGTCGAAAAATAGACTGCACTCAATGGGCTGGGTTTCATTTTGTACGCCTTCGCGAGACGCCTGCAGTACCAAGCGGTGAATTCAGGCCTTGTCTCGATGGGGACGGGTCGTCCAAGGGCAGCGCTGGCGATTCCCAACAGTGTGACTCGGCCACTGCCGCGATCAAACGTGAGGTTTCGTCGGCCGCGGCGAAGCAGTTGCCGCAAATTGGCCGTCTGGGTTTGCTTGCCCGTGCCCTGATTCGGGCCCACCCGCCTCGAATTCGATCGTCCCGTTGGGACACCGCTTCGGGTGTCGAACACCGCGAGCAGGTCGATTCGCTCGCCACTCGCCACGAGTTGGCGCGCCATTTCATAGGAGACGAGGCCGCCGAAAGAAAATCCGCCGAGCCGGTACGGCCCCTTCGGTTGATGGTGCCTCATTTCGGCCACATAGCGACTTGCCATTGCTTCGAGCGTGCGCTCCGTGGGCAATCGGCCGTCCAAGGTCTCCGGCTGAATTCCGTAGACCGGCTGATCTGTACCGAGGCGGTCCGCCAAGGTGCGGAAGAACAGGACGTTGCCGGCGATTCCGTGCACCAGAAACAGCGGCCGACGCGTCCCTTTTGGTTGCATCGGGACGATGCACGACCAAGGCTTCGGTGCTGCACTGGCTTCGATCTCCCGGGCGAGATCTCGGATGGTGCCGGCATGGTAGAGTGCCGAGAGCGGAAGGCTGCACCCAAACGTCTGCTCGATGCGCGCAAAGAGTTCCACGGCTAGCATGGAATGTCCGCCCAACTCGAAGAAGTTGTCGTGCGCACTCACTCGCTCGGCGCGCAAAACCGCCTGCCAGATAGCGGCCAGCTTGGTTTCCGACGGCCCTCTCGGTGCCAAAAATTCTCGCTCTCGCTCGAGGTGTTCGAGACTCACGGCGGGAAGCCGCTTGCGGTCGATCTTGCCATTGGCATTGAGCGGAAACTCTTCGAGGGGCATGAATGCGCTCGGCACCATGGTCGGCGGCAAAACCCGGTCCAGATCTTCACGCAGCGATGCCGTCGTGGTGCGGCTCGAGTCCCGGAAAATGACATAGGCAATGAGACGGCTCTGCCCTCGAGCATCGCTCGCCGCCACCACGTGGCAAGCATCCACACCGGGGTGCCGCGCCAGTGCTGCAGTGACCTCGCCCAACTCGATGCGAACACCGCGAATCTTCACCTGATCGTCTTCGCGGCCCAATATTTCGAGGCTGCCGTCCGGGCGATAACGCCCCAGATCTCCGGTATGAAACAAAATGTCGTCGGCGTCCTCCCGGTAAGGATTTCTTTCGAACCGGCGTGATTCGATCGGATCGGCGCCGACGTAGCCGAGCGTCCTGAAGGGAGTACGAACCGCAACCTGACCCATCTCCCCAATGCCGCACATGCGGCCGGAGTCCGACAGAACGAGCATTTGCGTCTCCGGAAGTGGATGTCCGGCAGGGTGGACACCTTCCTCGGACCAGTCTTCCACAATATGGAAAGATTTGATCATTGTGGTTTCGGTAGGGCCGTACAGGTTTACCACGGCGCTGTTCGGGCATACTCGACGCCAATTGCGAACGAGTGATCCTGTGAGCGGCTCTCCCGAAAAGAAAGTCCAACGCAGGCTTGGAACCGGTGCGACCGCATGGCCCTGGGTTAGCCGCATCTGGGCGAGAGAGGGCACCGTGTTGAGCATGGAAATATTCTCTTTGCGCAGCCACTCCCAGAGGGTGTTAGAGTCCAGGTGACCGGCAATTTCGGGAAGGACAAGCCGGGCGCCGTACGCCAGTGGGGTGAGCACGTCCCTCAAGACGGCGTCGAAGGACCAGGCGATCAGTTGAGCAGCCCGATCTCCGGGGCCTATTCCAAACGTCTCGCCATGCCATCGAATGAAATGACTCAAGCCCTTGTGCGTTCCGGTCACTCCCTTGGGCGTGCCCGTGGTGCCGGACGTGAAAAACACGTACGCCGGCTGCTCCATGCTCACCGGCGCGGCAGCGTGCTCCCACGATTCAAGGCTCACATCGGCGCCACTCGTGTTCATTCGGATCACGGGAAGGCTTTGCTCGTTCCAATCGAGCCGATTCTCGCCGCGGGAATCTGTCGCCAGCTGAACGATTGCCCGAGTCGAGGCGAGCTCTGACATCAGTTTCTTGCGCTCGTCGGGAAGATCCGGATCGAGCAGCAGCATTGCGCCACCGCTTTGCAGTACGCCGAGCATCGATACCACGAACCCGAAGCTCCTTGGTCCATGAATGGCGACGACCTCACCAGACCCGATGCCGGCTTCCCGGAGCTGCAGAGCCAATGCCGTTGAGCCGCTGCACAGCTCGCCGTATGTCCAGGTACGTGCTCCCTGTGTTACCGCCGGGAAATCGGGTGACTCCGCCCCCCACCGGTTCACCAGCTCGCAAACGGGAACTTGCACGGGTTCTGGAATGGGGGGGCGCGGATCGGGCAGCAGGCGCCTCGCTTCGGGTGTGACCAGTGAGAGCTCGCCGATCGGAGAATCCGGTTCGGCCGCCGCTTGGCACACCAGATATCGAAACTGGCGCAGCATTTCTACCATGCGGTCATGCCTGAAAAGATCGCTGCGGTAGACGAGCCGCAGGCTCATCTTGTCCCGATCTTCCCTGAGGTAGAGCGTGAGATCGAACTTCGATGCGGCTCTGTCCTGCCGTGTCGGGAACGGCGTGACATGCAGGTCAGCAATTTTCGTATCTTGTGTGGTTGCACCGTTGTAGTGATTGAAGAAGACCTGAAACAGGGGGTTGCGACTCGCATCCCGCGGCGGATTCAGTTCCTCCACAAGCTTCTCGAAAGGTAGGTCCTGGTGGGAATAGGCGCCCAGTGCCGTTTCCCGAACCCGGCCGAGCAACTCGCGAAAGCTCGGAGCACCCGAGAGATCGGTGCGCAGCACGAGCGTGTTGATCAGGAAACCGATCATGTGTTCCAGCTCGGCGCGGCCACGGTTCGCGACGGCGGTTCCAACCGCAATGTCCTGGCGGCCCGAGCAGCGGGCCATGAGCACATTGAACACCGCAAGCAGCCCCATCGAGAAGGTGCAGGAGCTCTCACGACAGAGGCGGCGAATGGGTTCGAGTTCCCCATTATCCATCTCGAGTTCTGTGATCCCGCCCTGGTGATCGGTTGTGAGCCCCCGAACGAAATCTGTCGGCAGTTCCAGCGGTTCCGGCAAGTTGCCCAGTACGTTGCGCCAGTAGCCCATCAAGCGATCGAGTTCGGAACTGCGAACAGTGCGCCTCTGCCACGCCGAGAAGTCTCCGAACTGGACGGGGAGCTCCGGCAGTGCCACGGCCTTGTCGTGCAGCTCCGCGGTGTAGAGAGCCTCCAGGTCACGGAATAGCACGTCCATCGACCAGGCGTCCGTGATCAGGTGGTGCAACACTATGACCAGCACGTACTCGGATTCGCCGCGGCGAATCAGGCGGCACCGAATGAAGCCTGGCGACTGGAAATCGAACGGCCCGTCGAATGCGGCCCCGACGATCTCATCCACCCTTTTGTCGCGCTGATGGTCGTCGAGCCCGCGCAGGTCGTCTGCGTGGAAATGCGGGTCGGCCTCCGGATTTGCGATTTGGACGGGTTTTCCGTCCTGCAGCACGATTCTCGTCCGGAGCGATTCGTGGCGCGCGCACAGAGCGCGCAACGCCCGCTCGAGAGCGTCCTCGTTCAACGATCCAGACAACTGCAGTGCACGGCCGACATGATAGGTGGACCCCAAGTCTTCGAGGCGTTCCAGGAACCATATTCGTTCTTGCGCGAAGCTGAGTGGCGATGGCTCGCCCGCATTGTTGCGACGGGTCACGATCGAGTGATTCCGATCATGTCGAATCCTACGCTCGTGAACCGCCTTCAGAATCGCGCTACTGCGTACCTCCGTCTCCTGTGCTCCCGCAAGTGCCTCGGTCTCCTCCCGTTTCATCCGCTATTCTCCGTTCATGAATTGTCCGTGCCGAGCGCCGAACGAGTCGGCAACGGACACCCCAATTTCCGCGAGCACGCCATCGATCGTTGCGGCGCGACCTGGATCGCTACGCAAATGATTGGCAAGTTCCTCGACTCTCGCATTCTCAAAAAACGCCTGCAGATCCAGTCGCACGCCGAGTTGCTCGGAAATCTGCGAGGTGAGCTGCATCGCCATGAGCGAGTGTCCGCCGAGTCGAAAGAAATCTTCCCGAAGCCCGACGCGATCCACGCCAAGGGCTTCTGCCCAAAGTATCGATATCAACTCCTCGAGCGAGCCGGGCGACGGGAGGCCATCCTCCACGATGCGGAATTCGTCCGCGCTCACGGCTGGCAGGGCAGCGCGATCGAGCTTCCCATTCGCATTAGTGGGTAGTGCGGGCAACGGGACGAAGGCGGACGGCACCATGTAGCTGGGGAGCTTGGTTCTCGCCACGTCCCGAACAGTCGTTGACGGGTCGGCGAGCTGACTGCCGGCTGGAACGAAATAGGCAATCAGTCGGCTTTCGGCGTTCGCACCGGTCGTTGCGATTACCACGCAGTCGGCGACCTGTGGCTGGGCCCTGAGCACGAATTCAATCTCGCCCGGTTCGACCCGAAAACCCCGAATCTTTACCTGATGATCGAGTCGCCCGAGGAACTCGATTTCGCCGTCCGGCCGCCGGCGCGCCCTGTCTCCGGTGCGATAGAGGCGCTGTGGCGCGTCGTCACTCCAGCAACCGGACACGAATCGCTCGTCGGTTCGGAGCGGGTCGTCGAGATAGCCCAACGCGAGACCATCTCCCGCGATGTAGATTTCCCCCGGGACACCGTAGGCAACCGGCCGGGCAGCCTGATCGAGTATATACACCCCCGTGTTCGCGATTGGCCGCCCGATTGGTATGCTCGACGTGTCGGCAGACAATTCCCGGGGAATTCGATACGTCGTCGCGAAAGTGGTCGATTCGGTCGGGCCGTAGGCGTTGAAGATACTTGTGCGGGGTAAGGCGTCTAAAGCACGGCGAACGTGGGGCACAGACAGCATTTCGCCACCGGTCAGGAGCTGCCGCACGTTCCGCAACACAGAGGGATTCGTTTCGACGATCAGGTTGAACAACGAAGTCGTCAGGAACAAGGTGGTGACACCCTGGCTGACCAGTGTGTCTGCGAGGGCATCCACGGCAGGCAGGCGATCCGTATACAGCGCGCATCGGCCACCGTGCAAGAGTGCCGCCCATAGCTCGAAGGTGCTGGCATCGAAGGATAGGGGTGCGAGAAGAAGGTGCGTCTGGTCCGGTCCGAAGTCGATGTAGTCGACGCCGAGAACCAGGCGAAGAACCGCGCGGTGTGGAATGACGACGCCCTTGGGTTTTCCGGTGGACCCGGAGGTAAACATAACATAGGCAGGCGATTCGCCGCCGACCGCTAGGTCGAGTTCTCGGTGATCCTCCGTCCGCCATTGGGCGTCCACGCCGTCGATAAATTGCACACTTGCCGGCAACGGCAGGCCGACTTCCAGCGAACCGGCATTTGCCAACACCTGCTCGAGGCGTGCATCCCCGACCAGCTGCGAGAGGCGCGAAACAGGATCGGCAGGATTGAGCGGCACGTACGCACAGCCTGCTTTGAGAATCCCGAGAATGGCGACGACGGCGATCTCGGAGCGATCCATGAGCACGCCAATTCTTGCGCCGCTCCGAACGCCGAGCCGGCGAAGCCAATGCGCGAGCTGGTTCCCTTTTCGATTGAGTTCCTCGTAGGGAACGGTCCGGCCACCGTAGGAGAGGGCTACAGCGTCAGGATGACGGCGCGCAACGGCTTCGAAGATACGGTGAATTCCCTCCTCCCGCGGACAGGCTGACATGGGTCCTAGCGACAGCGCGAGAGCACGATGTTGCCTATCGAGAGGCTCCATCGGCAGCCGGGAAATCGGTGATTCCGGATCCTCCACGGCGCCCTCGAGCAGTGCCAGAAACTGGCTTGACAGGGTGGTCGCGGTATCCCGACGGAACAAATCGACGTCGTACTCGAGAAAACCCTCGAGGCGATCGCCGGTGGGCCAGAGACTCAGCGTCAAATCGAACTTTGCCGTACCGTTTCCCTCACACGCATGCGTTGCGCTCGAATGGCCGAATGGTTCGATTTGGAGCCCGTCGATGATTAGGTCTCGATCGGGCAGGTTCTGGAATGCAAATGCGCTTTGAAATAACGGATTCCGATCGGACCGTCGACCGGCATCCAATTCCGCGACCAGCCATTCGAATGGCACGTCCGCGTGGGCGAAATCCTCGATGCAGCGATCTCGAATTTGGCGCAGAAAATCTCTGAAACTCGGATCACCCTCAAAGCTGCTGCGAAGCACCAGTGAACTGACTACCAGACCCACCATCGACTGCAGCTCGGCGTGTTTTCGGTTTGCCACCGGCGTGCCGACCAATAAATCGAGTTGCCCAGTGTACCGATGCAGGAGGCACTTGAAGGTGGCCATGAGGACCGAAAAGAGCGTTGTCTGTTCGGTGAGCGCGAGCGCCTTCAAGCGCCCTCGAAGCTGGCGTTCGATGGTCAACATTACCCGCGCGCCGCGAAAACCAGGTTTTGCGGGTCTCGGGAAGTCGGTTGGCAAATCCGGGTTCGGCTGGTATCCCGTCAGTCGCCGTTTCCAATGACGTGTACACGGCGAGTCGACTTTCGGCTGCCACCGTGACCGTTGCCAGGCGGCGTAGTCTGCGTACTGCAAACCGGGAGCCGGCAAAGTCCCGACTTCCCCTCTGCAAAGGCTGGCATAGAGGAGTGCAAGTTCCCGGTGAATGATGCCGAAGGACCAACCGTCGCAGGCCGTGTGGTGCATAGTAATGAACAGGACGTGATCGGCCTCGCTGACACGCACGATCAGCACCCGTATTGGCGGGCCATCCGCGAGGTCGAACGGCTTCCTCGAAGCGTGCTCCACTTCGTTTCTGGCGGCGGATTCGCGATGCGCTTCAGGGTGTGTGGTCAGATCGACGAACTGAATCGGAATGTTGTCGTCTTCGCCCGGGCACAGCTCCAGCAAGCCGCCATTCCAATGCAGTCGAGAATTCAACACGGAGTGTCGGCGTACAATTCCTGCGATCGCCTGCTTTAAGGCTGTGACGTTCAGATCGCCCCGAATTCGCCAGCTCCGATAGGCGTTGTAGAAGGGAGACTCCGGTTCGAGTGATTGCAGGAAAGCCAGTCTTTCTTGCCCCATGGATGCGCGCACGGTCCGCGCTTTAGGCAGCGCTGTAATGCCCGAGCAAGGGCGATCCGAGTCGACTTGCCCGCCCAGACGACGTCTGAGCAGCGCCGCGGACGCCAAATGCCGCCTCGACTTTACCTGTTCGTCGCCATCCGTCATGTCCAGGCATCCCGACCAAAGGCAGGTATCAAACGAGATCGAACTTGACGCATGACTATCGCGCCGGTAGCGGCGCTCGGGGTTCCACCGCGACGTTCAGACATGCGAGCCTGCTGGAGGCAAGCGCCCGGCAGAGCGCCGGGCCGACGTCAGCAGGATTCGCGATCTGCTCACCGTACCCGTTGAAGGCTTCGGCGACGTACTCGTAACGGGCCGCCGGCAGGTAAGTGGTTACCTGATCTGCGTATTCCGGAAACTCAGTCAACCCGCCGGTCGCCCCGCCATTATTGGCGATGACCACGACGAACGGGAGCTTGAGGCGTGCGGCCGTTTCGAGCTCCATTGCGGCCAAGCCGAACGCAAAATCGCCGCAGACCACGATGACAGGGCGGTCCGGCCGTTCGAGCTTGGCGGCGACCGCAAATGGTATGCCGCTTCCTAGACAGCCGCTGTGGCCTGCGGTCAAGCGGGTCAACGGCGCCGCCCCCGGCAAAGATTCTTCGGCGGACATCATGATCACGTTCCCCTCGACTATCAGTAGCGCGCCCTCGGGGGACGCCTCGCGAACCTCCCGCAGCAGACGATGCGGGATCATCGGGCGGGCGTCGGAGCGCTCGCGGACGGCAATATTCTTCCGTGCTTCGTCAGCCAGCCGCTGCATCGTGGAAATCCACTCGCTGTCGCGTGCGCGCTTCCCACCTTTGGGATGGCGCCGTGCCAGCGCCAGCAAGGGTTCGAGACAGTTGCGGGCGTCGCCGTTCAACCCGACGGCGTCTTGCCGGTTGCGGCCAAGCTCGCCGGGCTCGATGTCGATCCGCACGATTTGGGCGTCGCGCGAAATTTCCCCCCCGAATCGGAACACGTAATCCAGCCGCGCCCCAACAACCAGGACGACATCGGCCTCGGCCTGAGCGAGGCTGGCGACGGGGTTTAGGCAAAGCGGGTGATGGTCGGGCACGAATCCTCGGCCCATGGGTGAGGTCACGAATGGCAGGTGGAGGCATTCCACCAGATCCGCGAGCGGCCGGAATGCATCCGACCATCGGCACCCCTTGCCGACGATCAGAAGCGGTCTTCGTGCGGCCACCAACAGCTCGGCCGCACGGTCAACGGAATCCGAATCCGGCATGGGAGTCGGCAACGGCTCGGGTGCTTTTGCAGGCCAGGAAGTTTCCACGGCAGTGCTTCGCAAAACGTCCTCCGGAAGATCCACGTAGACCGGCCCGGGACGTCCAGAAATCGCGCACTGGTAGGCGCGGGCCAAAACGTCCCAAACTGCCTTGGCGGATTGGAGCGTCGTGGCCCATTTCGTGACGGAGTTCATGATTGGAACTGCGTCCAATTCTTGAAACCACCCAATTCCCGCAGTCGAAAGCGGGCGCCGGCCACCGAGCACGATTACCGGCCAGCAATTGTCACGCGCTGCGAGAATGCCGGTCAGCGCGTTGGTGACCCCTGGTCCCGCCGATACGAGCACGGCGGCCACAAGCCGACCGGCGAGGTAGTTGTGTGCCGCGGCCATGTGTACGCCAGAGGTCTGATGCCGGACCCCGACGACACGGATGCCGTTCACCGCGCTGGCCCGTGCAACTTCGTGAATGGGCGTGCCGCAGATGGCGTAGACGTGCGTAATCCCGAGCCGAGCTAGAGCGACGCCGATCAGATCGTGAGCTTTCACGGACGTTTCGCGAACGCTTTGCGCAAGAATAGTCCGTTTCTCAGGTGACAGTGATGCGAGCCGCGAGGCGATGCTCGCGTCTCCCCCCATCGGTTTCGTCGAATCGGCCATTCGTCCTCGCGTCAGCGGTAGTGGTCAGAGCGCGCCTGCGCGGTTTGCGTCATCTGCCCGAAGGATCGATTCCGCCTCCTCGTCCGATAGCGCCTCGACCTCGGCAAGCAGATCCTCCAGCGGACCTCCGAAGACCTCCTCCGCGGCCCGCTCCACTTCGCGGGCGAGCTCCCGGATCGTCGGGTGTCGGAACACCACGACGGGAGAGAGTTCGATTTGTAATGCTGCGTGAATTCGGCTGACCAATTGAAAACCACGAATCGAGTCGCCACCAAGCGCGAAGAAATTGTCTTGTGCGCCGACGCGTTTCTGCCCGGTGATCTCCGAAACCAATTCGGCGACAAACGTCTCGACCCGCGACCCGGGCGCATCGAATGCCACCTCGAGAGCACCGCCAAGCTTTTCCGCCATCGCAAAGCGCTGCAATTTTCCCGTGGGGCTAACCGGGATCGCGTCCACCAGCAAGATCCTGGTCGGGACTTTGAAGTCGGCCACGCGATCGAAAAGATAGCTCCGCAGCATGGCGTCGTTGACCCCCGAATCTGGGTCCAGCACGACCGCTGCGAGCACGTCTTCGCCCAAGGTTTCGTGGGACACTGCGAACGTGACGGCCTGTCGCACCGCGGGGTGCTCGCTCAGAATGTCGTCCACCTCCCGCGGACTCACCTTCTCGCCGCCACGATTGATGATCTCCTTTAAGCGGTCAGTCAGGTACAGAAATCCGCTCTCGTCGAGGCGACCCTCGTCACCCGTGCGAAACCAATCACCGATGAAGGCATTTTCATTGATTGCCGCGTTCCCCTCGTAACCGCCCATCACGTTGTGTCCCCGGATTGCAATCTCACCAAGTTCACCGGCCGGAACCGCGTTTCCGGATTCGTCGACGATCGAGACCTCGGTGCCAGCCGGCCGACCCACGGACCCAGGGCGCTGCTCTCCGGGCGTGACGGAGTTGGTCGCGATTTGGTGGGATGCCTCCGTCATTCCGTAAGCCTCCACGACCGGCGCACCGAAGAAATCGGACAGCTCCTTCATCAGCTGGGGAGGCATGGGTGAGGAGGACGAGCGGACGAACCGAAACCGATGCCCCTCCACGGGCGGGGCGCGATGACGGCCAGCCATGAGGATTGCGTGATGAATCGTCGGAACGGCCGTGTACCAGCTCGGCCGATAGTCGGTGACACAATCGAAGAAACTGTCGGGACTAAACCCGGGTGGGCGAACCACGCTACCGCCCGAATGAAGCGGAGCCAAAATGCCCGCGACCAAGCCGTGAATGTGAAACAGTGGCATCACCGACAGGCTTCGGTCCCGCTCTGTCAGGGCAAGAGAAGCAGCAACGGCGCGCGCGGACGTCAAAAGGTTTCCCTGAGTGAGCGGGACAATTTTCGGCCGGGCGGTGGTCCCGGACGTATGCAGAACCAGCGCAATATCGTCACACCTGGGCGACTCGGGCATGGCCGCAATTGTTTTCGCCTCATCACCCCGGACGGCAATGGCGCCTGCCGGATTTTCCGGGTTTGCGACCAGGTCCAACACGGTTATTCCGAGCCTTGTGGCGACGTTCCGTGCAACCTCGTTCTCTTTCTCCGGCAAAATGACCGCGGAAACGTTCAGGTCGGACAGACGGAAGTCGAGCTCTTCATCGCCGAGTGCGGGATTCAGCGGCGCCGCGCAGCAGTGAGCCGCTGTTGCCAGAAATGCACTCGCCATTTCAGGACTGTCCTGGACGACGATCGCGACCCGATCGGCGCGTCCAATTCCGAGCGCGGCGAGGCTGCGCCGAACTCCCGAAACCACGTCCGCCAGTTCGCGAAAGGTCAGAAACGGCCGCCCAGGCGCAAGAAGAAAGGCTGACGCCGGTCGTCGCCCTGCTTGGTCGGCGATGATCTCCGGAAGGGTTTGCGCAGTGATATTCGTCGTATTCGGCATGGGCGATCCATTTGTTCTCTTGCAATTTGCCGCACCGTAACCGATCGAAAGCGACGGTGGCCCCCGTAACGCCAGCAATATTCCTGCCCAAAATTTCGGCATGAGAAGCACGCTGGTTCCGCAATGCGGCGAGGCCTCGAAAACGGCAATTCGCAGCGCGCCACACCGCGCCGACTTTTTTTTTGGTACTTTGGCACGCCCTAACGCCCGGGCATCAAGTGCGTCATTCGAGGAGTGGTTCGCTCGAACACTCTTGTTAGACTCGGCGGGCGGCACATACTCTATCCGAATGGTCTCAGACCGTGTAGGGCGACACGCGAAAATTTCTTCGCCGAGTGGGCGATCGGTACGAAGCAGGATTGTTCTCGATTGAAGCAAATTAACCAAGACGGTCTCGACGAGCTCGAGCGCACCATCAGTGTGGCGCCGATGATGGAGTGGACTGACCGCCATTGCCGCTACTTTCTGCGCCTGATTACCAGGCGGGCGCTGCTGTACACGGAAATGCTGACGAGCAGTGCCGTGATCAATGGTGACCGGCAACGCATTTTGGAATTCGATGAGGCCGAGCATCCCATTGCCTTGCAGTTGGGCGGTAGCGATCCTGGGGAACTCTCCAAGGCGGCTCGTATCGGTGCTGATTTCGGCTACGACGAAATCAATCTCAACGTGGGCTGCCCCAGCGACCGCGTGAAAGCGGGGCGATTCGGCGCCTGCCTGATGGCCGAGCCGGCGCTCGTGGGTGAATGCGTCGCAGCCATGCGCGCGGCGGTTTCGGTGCCGGTGACGGTCAAGACCCGTCTTGGCGTGGACGATCACGATTCCTACGAGCATCTTTGCGGCTTCGTCGAGTCCGTGATGACGGCGGGCTGTCGGGTCGTCGTCCTTCATGCTCGGAAAGCTTGGTTGCAGGGTCTGAGTCCGAAGCAGAATCGCGAGATCCCGCCACTCCGCTACGATCTGGTCCACGCCGTGAAGCGGGACTACTCCGATCTATCGGTCGTGCTGAACGGCGGTCTGCTGTCACTCGATGCGGTAGCAGCGCACCTCGGTGACTTGGATGGGGCCATGTTGGGGCGCGTTGCCTATCACGATCCGTATGTTCTTGCGCAGGTCGATCGTCGTTTTTATGGGGACACACGATGCGCCCCCGCACGCGACGAAGTCGTGCACCGGTTGCTGCCGTACATCGAGACGCATTTGTCCCGAGGTGGCAGGCTTCAGCAGATTGCGCGACACATTCTCGGTCTCTATCACGGTCAGTTCGGTGGCCGCCGCTGGCGCCGGCAACTGAGCGAGCACGCCCATCGTGATGGTGCGGGTGTTGGTGTCGTATTGGATGCGCTCAAGGCGGTTCGGCCACGTGCCGCGGCCTGACGCGAAAGCGCAAGCCGGCGCCCCGGGCCGCGACCCCGGGAGAATGAAAGTGGGCTTCATCGGTCTCGGTAACGTGGGTGGGAAGCTTGCCGGATCGGTGCTCCGCAACGGATTCGAATTGACTGTGCTGGATTTGAATCGCGCCGTAGGAAAGCGGCTCCTCGCGCGCGGAGCCGCTTGGGCGGATACCCCAAGAGAGTTGGCTGAGCGGGTGGACATGGTTGTTACATGCCTGCCAAGCCCGGCCGCCTGTTCCCAAGTCATGGAGGCGGCGGACGGCGTCCTGGCCGGGTTGGGCCCCGGGACGATCTGGGCCGAGATGAGCACCACCGACGACAAGGAAGTGAGGCGAATCGGGGCGCTGGTCAAGTACAAGGGTGCCGAGCCGGTGGACTGTCCTGTTTCCGGCGGTTGCCATCGAGCCGCGACCGGAAATATCTCGATATTCGTCGGCGGTGAACGCACGGCGTTCGATAAAATTTTTCCGGTGATGAGCGCCATGGGCGGGCGAATCCTACACACCGGACCGCTGGGCTCGGCCTCGATGTTGAAAGTGCTCACCAACTACCTGGCAACGGCCAATCTCGTGACACTCTGCGAGGCGCTCGTGACGGCGAAGAAGGCGGGGTTGGATCTCGCTACCGCGTACGAGGCCATTCGCGTATCGTCTGGAAATTCGTTCGTTCACGAAACCGAGAGCCAGGTCATACTCAACGGCAGCCGCAACATCCACTTCACCATGGACTTGGTGATAAAGGACATCGGCCTGTTCCAGGCAGTCGCAGAACGTGTCGGTGTGCCGTTGGAGATCTCGCCGCTGATTCTCGAGATCTTTCGGGACGGAGCAAAGCGCTATGGCGAGCGTGAGTGGTCGCCAAACGTTATTCGCAGACTGGAGGATGTTTGCGGGGTCTGTATCCACGCGCCCGGATTTCCGCCGGAGCTCGCGGACGACGAGGAGGAGGAACCTGGCCACGAAGTGCGAGTGCCAGGCCGCAGTCCGTAGGCCGAACCGGGTGGCGCAGTCCCGGATCCCGTGATTGCGCTGCCCTGCGTCGCGAACCGATCGCGGGAAGTCGCATTCGAGCGCGCGTGCCGCCCGCCCGATCCATTACAACTCCCTTTGGGTGAAGTTTCGTAGGCCGTGTCAAACGGCGTGGCGTGAAGCCGGCACGTTTCCATTCTGGTTCGGTACGCAAGGGCCGCGCCGGACCTGTTTTTCCACGCACGATCACAGGGTGGGGTTGAATGTATCGAGTTCGGCTGTTTACGGTGCGCCATTCCCGGTTCTTCGAGTCGCTCTACCGCGCCTTCGAGGCCAGCATGGTCGCCCTCCACCCGGTGTTTCAAAGAATCGGCTACGAGCGAATGGAGAAGCCGGTCGCGCTCATCGAGAAGGCCACCAAGGGGCTGTTGTTCGACTGCAAGATGTGCGGACAGTGCGTTCTGTCCTCCACCGGCATGGCGTGCCCCATGAACTGCCCGAAGAATCTCCGCAATGTCCCGTGTGGCGGCGTTCGACCGGGCGGGTTCTGCGAGGTGAAGCCCTGGATGCGCTGCGTCTGGGTGGAGGCATGGAACGGCGCCAGCCGCATGCGCTTCGGCATGCAGCGGATCGTCGTCGAACAGCCGCCCGTGGACCGCTCGATCGAGGGTTCCTCGAGTTGGCTTCGTGTCGTTCGGGAGAAAGCGGCACAGCGTCACCAACACCGTTCCTCACGGGACCCGGGAAAACTCGCGCTGGCGAGAGCGTTCAAGGGTGCCCGCCAGATCGAGCCCGCGGTCGCACCCCTCGCGGCCGAGCCGACCGCGGCGCTCGCCGACCAAGCGGTGCCGGAGCACACGTCCGTTTACGAGGCACGGACCCCCGCTGACGAAAGTGCGGCGACCAAAAAGGAGGGTTCGTAATGCCGGGGATTCAAAATCGCGAACCTTACGATCCGATCCACGACCCGCCGCTTCCCGTCCCGCCCGGTCACAAGTCCGCATCGATGCTGGAGCGCACATTGCGCAAGGGCTGGTTCGGTATTACGGCCGAATTGAACCCGCCGGACTCGGCGGATCCCCGGGACGTGTTCAAAGCGGCCGAACCGCTGCAGGACGTTGCCGACGCCATCAACGCCACGGATGCATCGGGTGCCAACTGCCACATGTCTTCCATGGGGATCTGCTCGCTTCTCGTACGCACCGGCATGTCGGTCGTGCTCCAGATCTCCTGCCGTGACCGGAATCGGATCGCGATCCAGGGCGATGTTCTGGGTGCGGCTTCGATGGGGGTCGGCAACGTGCTTTGCCTGACGGGGGACGGCGTCGGCGTGGGGGATCAGCCGGGCGCCAAGCCGGTTTTCGATTTCGACTCCATTTCCCTGCTGCGCACCCTGAAGACGATGCGGGACGAGGGCACTTTCCTGTCCGGTCGAAAGCTGACGACCCGCCCCCACGTGTTTATCGGTGCGGCAGAAAATCCCTGCGTCCCCCCCTACGAGTGGCGAGCGAATCGGCTGGAGAAGAAAGTCAAGGCGGGCGCGGACTTCATACAGACCAACTACGTATTCGATGTCGAGCTGTTCGAGCGGTTCATGAGACGGGTTCGCGACCTCGGCGTTCACGAGCAAGTATTCATCCTGGCGGGTGTCGGACCGCTTGCGTCGGCGAAGGCGGCGAAATGGATGCGTGACAACGTGCCCGGAATCCACGTTCCTGACAAGGTCATCTCCCGCTTGGAGAAGGCGCAGAAACCGGGCGAGGAGGGCAAGAAGCTATGCATCGAGCTCATTCAACAAATTCGAGAAGTGGAGGGGGTTGCCGGTGTTCACGTCATGGCCTACCGGCGCGAGCACCTGGTGCACGACATCATCGCGGAGTCCGGCCTTCTCAAGGAACGGCTTGAGGCAATCGCGGCGGAGAAACGCGCGCGAGCCCTCCCCGCCGAGGGATGAGTCGGGGCACCCGCTTGTCGATTGGGTTGCGTCGGTCGCGATGGCCAGGCGCTGACACACTGTCTTCTGTCGATGTCAGAATCATGCAGAGAGTTCCATCGCTTAGCCCCGACGTTGCACCGGGGGACGCTCAGCGCTTTTCCAGCGCGGCCTCCAGAGACTCGGCAAACGTTTGAACGACCTTGACCCGCGCGAACCGCTTGTCGTTGGCTTCAACCAACGTCCAAGGAGCTGCCTGCATGCTCGTGCGCTCGACCATGTCGTGCCCTGCCAGCTCGTAGTCGGCCCAGCGCGCGCGGTTCCGCCAGTCCTCTTCCGTGATCTTCCATCTCTTGTACGGTGTATCCTCCCGGTCTCGAAAGCGTTGGAGTTGTTCCTCCGGCGTTATGTGAAGCCAGAACTTGAGCAGAACAATGCCGTGTTGCACCAGTTGGTCTTCGAAGTCGGTGATCTCCCCGTAGGCTCGCATCCATTCCGCTTCGGTGGCGAAACCTTCCACCCTCTCCACGAGAACCCTTCCGTACCAGCTTCGATCAAATATGACGACCCGGCCAGCGCGGCCCAAATGTCGCCAGAATCGCCACAAGTAGTGGTGGGAACGCTCCTCGTCACTCGGCGCGGCAGTTTGGTGAACTTCGTAGTCCCGCGCGTCGAGCGCGCTGGTTACGCGCCGAATTGCCCCGCCCTTACCCGCCGCATCCCACCCTTCGAACACGAGTAGACTCGAAATGCCTTGAGCGCGCGCCTCGCGTTGTGCTTTATTCAACCTTCCCTGGTAGCGCCGGAGTGTTTCCGTATACTCTTCCTTGCTGAGCATGACGCCCATATCCAGGCTGGACAAGATCGTCTTGTCGGCCAGCATCGATGGATTCTCGACTCGCTCGGGCCCGGCGGCGGCCGTCTGCAGCGCTTGTGGCCGCGCCGATGGCGGTTGTCCGAGCCGGCGGTCGATTGCATCCCGCAGAGTAAGTCCGACTTTCAGGCTGGCGTACCGTTGGTCCTCACCCTCGACAATCGTCCAGGGTGCGGCGCCGGTGCTGGTGCGCAGGATGGCCCGCTCGCCGGCCTCGGCAAACCGATCGTAGAGCTTCCAGTGCTCCCAGTCGGTTTCCGTGACCTGCCAGCTGGTGAGCGGATTGCTAGCGAGCTTCTTTAGGCGCCTTTTTTGTGCCCTTTTGCCCAGGTGCATCCAAAATTTGACGATCAGGGCGCCGTCGTTGGCCAGATCGCCCTCGAACGCGACGACCCGATCGAGCTGGCGGTCGAATGTCAACGAATCCGACTTTCCATAAGCCTGCTCCACGACGGGTGTGGAGTACCACGCGCTCAGGAAGAGGCCGATGCGCCCACGACGGGGTAGATCCCGCCAATAGCGCCAAAATTCGGGGCGCTCTCTTTCTTCCTGGGACGATTCCGAGTAGGCGCGGGTCAGGAGCCATCGGGGGTCCATCCAAGCGTTCAGCAAATTGGCTGCCTCGCCCTTGCCAGCGGCGTCTACTCCGGCGAATAGAACGATTACCGGGAAGTCGGCGCGGCGAAGTTTTTGCTGCAGATCGAGTAGCGATTGTCGGAGTGGTGGCACCTGTTCCTTGTACTCGGCTTTGCTCACTGCTTGGCCGAGTTCTGCCGCTTCGAACATGGCGATAAGTTTTCCCTGTCACTACGCTATTGCACTAGTCTACCGCGGAAATCGGTTGGCCTCCGCAGACGAGCGCAAGGAGATCGGATTCATGCTGTTTCGATTGGAAGATCGGCGAGTCGAACTGCGCGGCGACGAGCATTTTGTCGCGCACAACGCCACGGTCATTGGGTGGGTCGTCCTGCACGACCGTTCCAGTGTCTGGTTCAACGCCGTGCTGCGCGGAGACGACGAGCCAATCGTGGTCGGGGAGGATACCAATGTCCAAGATGGATCCGTGCTGCATACCGACCCCGGTTACCCGCTCACCATCGGTCGCGGTGTGACGGTCGGGCACAAGGTGATGCTCCATGGCTGCACCATAGGCGACAACACCCTCATCGGGATCAACGCCGTCATTTTGAATGGCGCCCGAATCGGCAGGAACTGCCTCGTTGGCGCCAATGCCCTGGTCGTCGAAGGAAAGGAGATCCCGGACAACTCGCTCGTTGTCGGGTCGCCGGGCAAGGTGGTCAAAATATTGACCGATGCGCAGGTCGAGGGGCTGCGCGAGGCGGCACGCCATTACGTGGACAACATGCGCCTTTACACGCGCGCGCTGGCGCCCGATGAGCGGGCTGCTGGCTGAGAACTCGTGCGCAGTTTGCCTCATTCCTCCGCAGTCAAAGTGGCAAGGTCACTTTGACTGCGGAGGAGTCCTCGGGATCCTTTTCAAGCCGAAAACCCAACTCCTGATTGAGGTCGAGCATGGAACGATTCTCGCGCAGCACTTCCCCGTAGAGCGTGCTGATACTCCGGCTTCGAGCGTATTCGATGATGCGCTCCATCAAGCGTTTCCCGATACCACGCCCGCCAAACGCGCTTTCGACGATGATTGCGTACTCGGCGCTTTCCTCGTCTGGATCCATCGCCATCCGCACCACCGCATGGATGGGCGAGATGCCCGCGACGCCTGGTTGGTGAGCGCGAGCGCCATTTCCCGATCGTAATCGAGCTGCGTCAGCCGAGCGGCCAACTCGTGGGAAAGTTCTCGCATGGGCTGAAAGAAGCGCATTCGAACCAGTTCCGGATCGCACCGGTGTATCAATGCTTTGAGTTCCGGCTCGTCTTCGGGGCGAATCGGCCGCAAGAGAAACGACTCGCCGTCCTCCAGGGTGATCGTCTCTTCCAGTTCCGCCGGATAGGGCTGAATCGCCAATCGGCGATGAATCCGCCTGGAACGCGGCCCGATTTCCGCGCGGGCATCGAGAATGACGAGATGCTCCGCGCCGGCCCAGATCGGATTGATGTCGAGGCGCAGTACTTCATCCAGGTCAACTACCATCTGGGAAAGTTTGACCAGAAGCAGAGCGAGAGCATCCATATCCGCGTGGCGAAGTGCTTGCCCGTCCAGGCAACCGAATATTCGAGTTCGGCTCATGAGCTCCCGGGCCAGGTGCAGATTCAACGGTGGCAGACCGTAGGCGACGTCGTCGATGACTCCGGATTCGGTGCCGCCGTGACCGAAGTACATGACCGGGCCGAATTCTCCGCCGGGCTCGAAGCCCGCCCTGAGCTCGAACGCACCCTGGCGAGCGACTATCGGTTGTATGGCGAACCCGGCGATTCGGGCGTCCGGTTTCAACTGGTGCAGGCGGCCAATCATGTTTGCCGCTTCCAGTGCCACGGTTTCCCGACGGTCAAGACCGAGAGCGACACCGGCGACAGCGGATTTGGTGGCCAGATCCGGGGACATCAACTTGAGCGCCACGGGCCATCCGAGCTTGCTCGCGACCTCGGCGGCCTGGGCAGGGGAATCTGCCCGCTGGGTTTCGACAACCGGGATGTGATAGGCGGATAGCAGCCGCACGGATTCGCACTCATCGAGTCGCCCGCTTCCCTCCGCCAGTGCCCGTTGGACGATCGCGCGAGCTGGTTCCGAATCGGGTGAAAACGCTTCGGGAATCGATGCTGGAGTCTCGGTCAGAAGTGCTTGATTTTGGTGGTACTGAACGAGCTCGATAAACTCCTGCACTGCTTCGGCAGGATTGCCGTAGGCCGGCACGCCGGCATCGCGCAAGCGCTTGCGCGCCTGCGCGCCCGTAAGTGGCCCAGGCCAGCAGGACATCAAGATCTTCCCTGGTTTGTTCTGCTTCAGGCTCACCAGTACCTCGGCTATCCCGGGATTGCTGCCCAGCGCCCCAGGACCGACTATTACCACCAGCGCGTCCACTTCGCCGTCTCCCAGCAGCAATTCCAGGATTTGTCGGTAGTCGTCCTTGGTTGCGTAATCGCCCAAATCCACCGGGTTGGCGCCCAGCCCTCGGCTATCCAAAGCGGCGCGGGTGGTTTCGGAGAATCGAGCGAAGCTGACAGCTCTTTCGTCCAGACTTTCCATGGCCAAGAGCGCCAGGCTGCGGCTGTTTGAGACGATCGCTAGACGGTTCTTGGCGCTCGGTCTGGCTAGCGACAATGTCTCGACCGAATTGAAAAGATCCGGCAGATCCCGGACTCGGAGCAACCCGGCTCGCCGAAACGCGGCGTCGTAGACCGCGTCGGTGCTCCAATGCGCACCTCGGAGCTTCGGCTTGAGAGCGACAACGGGTTTCATCCGTGCGGCGCGCCGCGCCGCCGAGACGAATCGGCGCGGGTCTCCCACAAATTCGAGGTGCAGCAGGATTGCGTGCGCCTCGTGGTCGAGTGCCAGGTAATCGAGAGCGTCCGCGAAATCGACATCCACGGCGTCCCCGAGGCTTACCAAATGGCTAAAACCGATTCCCTGCTCCGACGCCCATTCGATGGCTGAGCGAAAGATCCCACTCGATTGAGTGACAAACGCGACGTTTCCGCGGAAAAGCGGAACGTGGGCCAGGCTCACGTTCAGTCCGTGATGGGGTACTGCCAGGCCAAGTCCGCCCGGACCCACGAATCGCATGTCGTGGTTTCTTGCATGCGATTGGATGAGGCTGCGAACCCGTGTCCGCTCGCTCATCGAGGGCGCATCGTCGCCACGGTCCACGAGCACCGCCGCGGGGATTCCGACCCGGGCCATTCGATCCACTACGTCGGGTATATGTCGTGCCGAGGACGCGATGACGGCCAAGTCGGGAACCAAGGGGAGCTTTTCGATCGCGGGATAGGTTTCGAGACCCTCGACTGCCGACACCTCAGGGGAAATAGGCAAAATCTGTCCTTGAAACCCGGCGTCGATCAGATTGCGGATCAACCGGGACCCGGCCCCGGAGTAGGCGTCTGCCGTGTCACCGATCAGCGCGATCGAATTCGGTGTGAATAGCCGGTCCAGGTGACGAATCGACATGGTGTTTGTCCAGAACCGAAGGCTATTGGCACAACGCTAATCCTGTCCCGACGACGTGGCGGAATCTCTGACGAGTGCAGAGGTTGCCCGCGGCACCCAGACGTGCCTGGGCAATTTCTGGAGGCAATCGTTCGGCTTCGACATTCGGGGCTTTCACATTCATCCTCAAACGAATCCCCGCGCCCTCGCGCGTGCGAACAGTGCAAGCGACTTCCCGTCGACGATTTCGAATGATGCGACGGCATCGTCGAGTTCCTGCACGGTAAATCGCCGGACTTCGATGAACTCGTCCTCATCGGGATTCAAATCGGTCTCCGTCAGCAATTCCGCCACGAAGCAATACTGAACCTCATCACAGAATCCGGGTGCAGGATGGAGTATCCCCAGGTCCGTCCACCGGCGGGCGGAGTGACCCACCTCCTCTTCCACCTCCCGTTGGGCGCAGGCCAGGGGTTCTTCTCCGGGTTCCAGTGTGCCAGCCGGAAATTCGAGTATGTACCGTCGAATGGAATGTCGATACTGGCGGGTCAGGAGCACCGATCCGTCCGCGTGTATTGGAAGGATCAGGACCGCCCCCGGATGGTTGACAGAATACTTCTCCATCTCGAGACCGGACGGAAGACGAACACGGTCGCGTATCAGTTCGAAGCCCTGCCAGGCGGTGACCGTTTCGGATTTGAGAATGCTGATTGGGTTTTGCTCGCTCATTTGCTCGGCCAGCCGTCGGATGCACGAATTCTAGCGTTGGCGTCGCAAGACGCCACGGTCGTTTCGGGCCTGATCCGTGGCCTGCGCCATGTTACCTGGCAGTCGGGACGTCCCATGTCGTGAACCGCGCTCGCGGATTGTCGGCAACGCTTGAAAAAAGAACGCTCTTCCGCCTCGTCAGGGTAGAGGTCATGGAACCTCCGGTCCAATCACGCAGCGACAATGAGATACGCGCCCCGACCTGCCTCGACTTCTCGAAGCCAACCGGCCGCGCCTCGTTCGTCGCCCGATCCTGTGGGCCCCACGCCTGCGCCGAGCCAACATCGTCCGACCAGGCTGATTTTCGGGTGAACACGCCGCGGCGAAATAGCCTCCAACCGGTGTTATCGTTCTCTTGCCGAACGGGATCTGCGACAGCAGCGCTTGCGGGAGCTCTCCGCCGGTCCGAGCGTCACGCCTCATTGGCTGAAAACGCCGGTTGTCCCTGTGCTTGCCCGGCTGCGATTGGAATTTATTGAAGGGATACGATGATCAAGAGACTGATATTCGCACTTTTGCTGCTGACCCTCGTGTTTGGCGGCATATTCGGTTGGAAGTATCGCCAGATGCAGACGATGGCCTCACAGATGAGCCAGCCACAACCTCCCGCCACCATCTCGTCCACCCGGGTCCAGTCCGAAGTATGGCAACCGACGCTCGAAGCCGTTGGCAGCCTTGTGGCCGTGCAGGGCATCGACGTCACGACGGAGGTGGCAGGTACCGTTAGCTCGATCGAGTTCGAGTCCGGCGAGTCGGTGGACGCCGGACAAGTGCTGCTCAAGCTCGAAGATTCCGTTGATCAGGCGACTCTGCTCGGACTCGTCGCGCAGCGACGGCTCGCGGAAGTGCAGTTTCAGCGGGCGGCGGAATTGCTACCGGAACGTATCATGTCCAAGTCAGACTACGACTCGGCAAAGGCCGGCTTCGATGCGGCGAAAGCGAAGGTCGTGGAGCAGCAAGCCATCATCGCGAAGAAAACCATTCGCGCACCTTTCCGCGGCGCTCTCGGCTTGCGGAAGGTCGACCTGGGCGAGTATTTGACGCCGGGAACCAGCATCGTTTCCCTGCAAACACTCGACCCTATTTACGTCGACTACGCCCTGCCCGAGCGCTATGTACGTGAAATCGCGCCTGGTCAGGCGGTCAGTGTGCGGGTGGACGCGTTTCCGGGAGCGACTTTCACCGGTCTGGTCGAGGCCACGGGCTCCGGCGTCGACACCGGAACCCGCTCGATTCAGGTCCGCGCCACATTGCCCAACTCCGAAGCTCAACTCCTGCCCGGAATGTTCGCAGAAATCGATACTATCCAGCCAATGGAGCGTCAGGTGCTCACCGTGCCCCGCACAGCGGTGAGCTTCAATACATACGGGGATTTCGTCTACGCGATCGAGACCGCGGAGGGGGAGGGCCAGATTGCCAGACGGCGGCAGGTCGTTACCGGTGCCAGCCGCGGCGGCCGGGTCGCGGTCGAAAAAGGGCTCGAGGCCGGGGTGGAAATCGTGCAGTCGGGTTTGGTCAAGTTGCGCGACGGGCAGCCCGTTCGAGTTGACAATTCGATCGTTCTCAGTGACGGCGAGGTGCCCGCCGAATGAAGTTTACGGACATTTTCATTCGGCGCCCCGTCCTCGCGACGGTCATCAA
Organism: Candidatus Competibacterales bacterium; assembly: GCA_041587415.1. Lineage (GTDB taxonomy): Bacteria > Pseudomonadota > Gammaproteobacteria > Competibacterales > JAHEDQ01 > JBFGYN01. Next base: position 29,040 of record JBFGYN010000005.1, read on the forward strand.
CCTGCTGATCTTGATCGTGGGGCTGAGATCCCTTGATCTGCTCGACGTGCGCCAATATCCGGAGATGAAGAACACGGTGGTGACGGTGACCACCGCTTACCCCGGAGCGAGCTCAAACTTGGTGAAGGGCTTCGTGACGACACCTATCCAGCAGGCAATCGCGGAGGCGAACGGTATCGATTACCTATTCGCCACCAGCACCCAGGGCGTCTCCACGATCCAGGCGTACATGCAGCTGAACTACGACCCGAATGCCGCCGTCGCCGAAATCCAATCGAAGGTGGCCAGCCAAAGAAACGTGCTGCCCGAGGATTCCGAGGACCCGGTGATCGACTCCAGCACCGGCGACTCGACCGCTCTCATGTATATCGCCTTCTTTAGTGACGAGGTAGCCCGACCTCAGATTACGGATTACGTCCTGCGTGTCGTGCGCCCGCAGCTTCAGGCGCTGCCCGGTGTGGCCAAGGCGCGAATGTTCGGGCAGGAATTCGCCATGCGGATCTGGCTGGATCCAAACCGAATGGCCGCCCTTGGCGTGACCGCGGATGAGGTCGGCGACGTCTTGAGAGACAACAACTTCCTGGCCGGAGTGGGGTCGACCAAAGGCAAATACGTCACGGTAGACCTCACTGCCACCACCGACGTGAGCGATCCTCGGGATTTCCAGTCGCTGATCGTCCGCAACGAGGGTGGGACGCTGGTGCGCCTCGGGGACATCGCCCGCACCGAGCTCGGTGCGGAAAATTATGACTCGACCGCATGGTACAAGGGCATTCCCGCCGTTTTCATCGGTATCGAACCGGCACCCGGCGCCAACCCACTGACTGTTGCCCGTCTCGTCAACGACGAAGTACCGAGAATCCGCGGTCAGTTGCCGGAGGGTATCGCCGTCAAGATTCCCTACGACGCCAGCACCTTCATTCAGGATTCCATCGACGAGGTCTACATCACTCTGATCGAGGCCGTGCTGATCGTGTTGTTAGTGGTGTACCTGACCCTGGGATCCATGCGAGCGGCGGCCGTTCCCGCAATTGCTGTGCCGCTGTCGCTGATCGGCGCGGCTTTTGTCATGCTGCTGCTGGGCTACTCACTGAATCTACTTACCCTGCTGTCGATGGTCCTAGCCATTGGGCTGGTGGTGGACGACGCCATAATCGTGGTCGAGAACATCCACCGCCACGTGGAGGAAGGCGATTCCAGAACGGAAGCCGCCCTGAAGGGCGCTCGGGAACTCGCCGTACCGATTATCGCCATGACCACGACCCTGCTCGCCGTGTACGCACCGATTGGGTTCATGGGCGGCCTGATCGGAACCCTGTTCACCGAATTCGCGTTCACACTGGCCGGCGCCGTGCTGGTTTCGGGCGTCGTCGCGCTTACTTTGTCGCCTGTGCTCTCGGCAAGAGTTCTGAAACCCCACGGCAAGGAAGGCCGGTTCGAGCAGCAGGTGGAGCGGTTCTTCAATTGGCTGGCCGAGCGGTATCGCCGGGCTTTGCATGTATCCCTCGATTCCGTCCTCGTGGTCGTTGTCTTTGCCGTAGCCGTGGTCGTGTCCATTTATTTCATGTTCATTACGAGCCAGAATGAATTGGCGCCGGTCGAGGATCAGGGAATCATATTCTTTCAGGCAACCGGCCCGCGCACGGCCACCCTTGATTACCACGAAGCATAC
>JBFGYN010000006.1:0-27180 GCA_041587415.1 Candidatus Competibacterales bacterium
CCGTCCAGCTGCCGGCTTTCCAGTTGCTGCAATCGGGGTCTGTCAGCAGCGGCGCATAGCTGAAGCACGGAATACATGGCATAGACGTCGGCCGCGCACTCGTAACCATGCAAACGCGCGAAGGCGTCGTTGGCAAACAGGGGCTTCCAGCGCCGATGCACGATCATGCCTTGTGTGGCCCCTTCCACCAGACTGCGATAGCGCGCCTCGCTGCGCTCCAGTGCAGCCGCCGCCTTGCGCTGCTCGGTCAAGTCGATCACCAGACACTGCAGAGCGGGGGTGCCAGCCCAATCGATGTTCCGAGCGTGGGCCGCCAAGATCAAACGTGACCCGTCCCGTCGCAATGCCTCGTATTCGAACTGACTCGGCGCACCGTATCCCCGCTGACGCGCCGCCTCATAGGACCTCAAGCGGGGCAACTCGTGGGGTGCGACGAGAGACGAAAACTCTGTCTGGTCCAATAACTCGGACACGGATGCGTACCCGTGCATCGTGGCAAACGCCTCGTTTGCGAACAGGATCTTGGTGTTGGAGTAGACGACGACTCCTTGCCGGAAGGTTTCGACCAACTCTCTGAACCGCCTGTCGCCGACCGGCGGTTCGTCTTGGTCTGCCGGTCGATCACTGATGTCTCGAAACGTGAGGATGGCGCCGCACACTCGGCGGTGCCGATCGAGCAGGGGGTGGTGCAGGATCTGGAAATAGCGCCGACCGAGGGACGGCACTTCTATCAATTCACGGAGTTCGGCAACGGCTTCCGGCGGCGCGCGCTGCGTACGGGATTGGTGCAGCTGCTGTACGCACAGGGAACCAACGAACTCGTCCAGTGGGCACCCGAACGCCTGGTCGTCGTTCAGCGCGAAAGCATCCAGAAACTGTCTGTTTGCATGCCGCAAGCGAAGCCCGTCATCCACCACCGCCATCAGGTCAGTTGCGGATGTGAAAATCCGCTCGCAAACGCGCAGCAAATCGGCGTCGAGCTCTATTTCACCGCGGATCGTGGCGCCCGGTTCCGAACTCACTCCTGGCTGTTCTCCGCGCCGGTGTAACGATCGAAAAGGATTCGTTACTCGGATCAGCCTGTCAAGGCGCTCGTCTTAGACCTCAGTAGGAAATTTCCGGAGTCGCGCTTGCAACGGCAGCGATGGTCTCGGCCGGCCGGGCCAGGGCCGCCTGGATCCGCCGGCTGCACGGGGTCGACTCCGGCGCTCTCATTCCCCCGCTGAAACCTGCGCTGTCGGGGGAAGCGCATGGGGCATTGCGACGGCACGGGAAATGGGGCGCATGGATTTGCACCGCCGTTGCGGCTTGCCACTATCCACGGTGGGCTCCAGGAAGGCCAGCACTTCACCCAGTTCCGAGCTGTTCAATGCGACTCGGACACTGCCGAATAGAGCACGCTGAACCGCCAGGACGAAATCGCCGCGGCAGCGGGGCTTCCCGGCCTGTGCCTCGATGTTCTGTGCCAGCGCTCGCAAACACTTCTCGCCGATCATTTCATACTCCCGTGTATCAGTATTAATTTTGCCACAATTATGTTCTATATATGCAACAAATAATCCAACGCGATGGATGAAAGTTCGATACGACGACAGAAAACCTGAATGGGGCCATCCCCAGGGTGAAAGCGGATGCCCAGGTCCCACGATCAGCACTTTTCGGCGTGTCAAATCCGGTCAATCTTTGGCGTGTTGCGGCTCCGGTGCCCGCCCGTTCTCCGACAACGCAGTCTGCAGAAAATCCCCGATGGCGGTGCGATAAACGGCCCCCGTTTGCAAGAATCCGTTGCCATGGGAGCCCGCGAGCTCCAGGAACTGCTTTGGTTCATTGGCCACCTGGAACAGAACCTGGCCATGGCGAAACGGGACCACTTCGTCCTGTCGGCTATGGGCGATGAGAACGGGGGATCGCACGGCACGCAGATAGCGCCGGCTGTCGTAGCGAATCCTCGCAAGCAATCGAACGGGAAACATGGGATAGAGCTCGGATCCCAGGTCGGCGACGGAGATGAACGCCGACTCCATGACCAGGCCGGCGGCCTGGACCCGGGTGGCCAGCCACGCGGCGACCGCGGCGCCGAGTGAGCGCCCAAACAGGACGATGCGTGCCGGATCCTCGTCGCGCTCCTCCACCAGGTAGCGCCACATTGCCATGGCGTCGCGATAAGTACCGAGCTCTCCGGGTTTCCCGGTACTGCGACCGTAGCCGCGATAGTCGAAAATGAGGCAGTTCACGGACAAGTCGTTCAGAATCCGTAGCGTGTCCAAACGGTGCCCCATGTTGCCGGCATTGCCGTGGAAGAAAATCACGGTGCCGCGAGCACTTGTCGCCGGAATGTACCAGGCATCGAGCCGCTCGCCGTCCTCAGTCGCAATCGTGAGCTGCTCGAACTCGAGACCGGCGGCGCGGGGCGAGGTGTCCACTGTGCGCGTCGGAAAGTCGGGATAGTAGACCAGGCGCTCCTGGCTCAGGAACAGGAACATTGTCATTGCCGCGTAGCCAAGGACGGCGATCGTCACGAACACGGCGAGGAGTTTCACTGGGCCGCGGAATGTTGGCGCAGGGTGAGGGTATTGCCCCGTTGCACCAACTCCAGATGCTTCAGAAAGCTCATCCCGAGCAGGACCTGCCCGGACGCGCCACCCGGATTCACGAACCCCGATACATTGGTCATCCTGATGGACCCGAGGACCACCTCGTCCAGCTGAGTGCGGTATACGCGAATTCGCCCGTTCGCCGTCTCGGCATATCCGGCAGCGCCGCGCCGAAGACCGATCCGGTCCGCCAAATCGGCGGCCACGGAAACACCCGTGGCCCCCGTATCGAGCAGGAATTCCACCGGAACGCCGTTGATGTAACCCGGCGCCAAGTAGTGGCCGCTTCGACTCCGCTCGAGGCGGACTTCCCGCACACCTCCGTCCGTGACGCCGCCCTGCAGGCCGACATTGGGATTGGATTGGCGGTCCAGGAGCTGCTGGAACAGCCCGGTGAGCAGCCCCAGCGCAAGAATCCACGCCACCACGATCATCACTCGCCCCATGCGGCTGGTATCGGCAACGGACTTCATTGCGTCCAATCGGCTCCCCGTTTGCCTAGTCACTTGTCTACACTATCGCAAGTCACACGCACGACCTGCAAACGGCCATGAGCGTTTTGCGCGAAAGCACCTGGATCTGGCAATTCGACAGTCCGCCCGAGCGAATCTGGCCGATCCTAGCGGACACTGCCCGCTTCAACGAAGCGGCAGATCTTCCGAAACACCAGGTAAAGGAGATTCCCGGCGCGGACGGCTCCGTGCGCTTCTTTGCCGATTTCACGTTCGGCCCGTTCACCGTTCACGGGGAGGAGCATCCGGTGAATTGGGTCCACGGACGGTGGTTCGAGCATTGTCGAAGCTTCAGCAACGGGCCTTTTCGTTTTCTGTGCGCGGGCTTACGCATTTTTCCACAAGCCGGTGGCTGCCGGGTCGAGTACACCATCCGGTTGCAGCCGGCAAACTTCGCTGGCCGGTGCGTCCTTGCGGCCGGGTTCTTCCAACGTACCGAGCGAAACTTCGAGAGACTGGTGGAATCGGCCCGGGCGTTCGCGCGCGGCGCGCGGGATACGCCGTTCGATTGTCGACGCCCACCGCTGGCGGATGGGGCCGAACCCAGAGCCCGCGTGCTCGTCGAGCAAATCGAAGCGACACCCCACGGGCACGGACTCGCGCAACGGCTTGCCGAATACGTGCTCACACGCCCGGAGGTCGACGTTTGGGCCATCCGGCCATTGCGCCTCGCAAGGGAATGGGAACGCTCGCCTCGAGAGGTCATCGAGGCCTGTCTTCAGGCCGCCAAGCTGGGGCTGCTTGGAATGCGCTGGGACTTGCTCTGTCCGCGCTGTCAGGTCGGGAAAGCATCGGTCCCGGCGCTGGACCAACTCCCCGCTGGGGCCCATTGCTCGAGCTGCAACATCGACTACGATCGCGAGTACTCCTCGAACGTCGAGCTGACCTTCCATCCGGGGCGAGCCATTCGTCCGCTGACCAGCGGAGAATACTGCCTGTTCGGCCCGATGAGCACGCCGCACGTCAAAGCGCAGCTAACCGTTGCAACGGGCAAGGAACGGGTCGAAGAGGTGGATTTGGAACCCGGGAGCTACCGGGTACGAACGCTGGAGGCGGGGGACGAGGAAACATTCGACTGGCCCGGAGGGGCGTTCCCCATGGTCACGGTCAACGGCACGCGAATTGCGGTTCGGCCGGGCAACACGCCGGGGGAGTGTCGGATTTGCAACGAAGGCCCCGTGCCGCGAACGGTCATTGTCGAGGAACGGGTCTGGCGGCGGGACGCACTCACCGCAAAACGGGCAACCGCGCTTCAGGCATTCCGCGATTTGTTCACCGAGGACGTTCTGCGCCCGGGAGACGATGTCCAGATCGACTCCATCACACTGATGTTCACCGATCTCAAGGGCTCGACGGCGCTGTACGAGCGCATCGGCGACCCGCAGGCGTACGCCGTGGTCCGCGAGCACTATGCGATCATCGGGCAGGCGGTCAGGCGCCATGACGGGTGCATCGTGAAGACCATCGGCGATGCCGTCATGGGCGCCTTCAACGACCCGGGCGACGCGTTTCGATGCGGCGTCCAACTGCAGCACGACTTCGATGCTTTCAACAACGTCTCGGGGCGCGAGCCCGTCGTCATCAAGCTCGGATTCCACATGGGGCGCTGCATATCCGTGACCTTGAACGACCGACTGGATTACTACGGATCTGCCGCCAACCTGGCGGCCCGGCTCGAGAGCCAAAGCCAGGGCGGCGACATGGTGCTATCGCTTGCCTTCGCGAATGATCCGGCGGTGGCGGCATTGCTGTCCGGAATCCAGACCGTGCGCGAGGAGGCGACGTTCAAGGGTTTCGACCAGCCTGTCCCCTACGTCCGGATCAGGGCCGCGGAATTGGCTCGAATCACGTTGTGATTTCCTCGCCCCTATTGCTTCGGCGGCAGCCGTCGCCCGGGAACGTCGCTGAATCGAATGGCATCGCCACGTGCCGCGCGGGAGCCGGAGCTGGGGCGGCGTTGGCCCAGCTGTGCCTGGCCGCGGTGCATCCGTTGAACCGCTGTATCGACCTCGGCGTGCAATTGCGACTCATACGGAATCCGATAGCTCCGCGGCTCGGTCGTCGAATCATCGAGCGGCAGTACCCAAAGGTAGATTGACTTCGGCTCGTCCACGACCGCCGCGACGAGCCGGAATCGCTCCGGCAGCGCCCGCTCCGCGGCCCAACCCGTGATGCCGTGAAACGCGAAATAGGTGACCACGTAGAACGCCGAGACGACGACGACCGCACCGGCCTTTACCGCGGGTGGTAGCCGGGTCCGCAGGCACAGCACGAGCAGCAGAGCGGCAAGTGCCGCGTAAGCGGCGGACAGCATGACCACGTGGGCGGTCATTGGGGCCCAAGACCGTAGGGCGTGAGCACCTTGGGGATGCGACTGACTCCGCTGAACCGACCGTCCCCGCCCAAAGTGAACCGCACGACCGTCTTCTCCACGTCTCGGCGCTCCAACGTCACCTGATCCACGAACACCAGCTCCAGTCTCGGATTGACCTTCTCCACCTTCACGGTCGCCGTCACGGGTTCACCCGAAGGCGCGTCGTAGTAATGGAGATTGACCACGTACTCGCCGGCCACGATGCCGCGGATGGTAACAATCTCCTGGTTGATCGGATGGACGACGGCGCGGCCGTCGATCAAGACGGTGTCGTTGATCTCCCCGCGATCGTCCCGGTCCAGGTGCAGCCAGCCCGCTTCCTTGCGCAGGAAGGAAACGATCTCCCCGTTCGGATCTTGCACCCAAAGATCCACGTCATCGGGCCGATGCTCGGGCCAGATCACGGAAATAATGAACTCGGCCTTGAAGCTGACATCCCCCAATTTCGTCAGCGGATTGACGAACATGACCGTAATCAGAAACAGGAAGCTGAACCCGAGAAGAGCGTTGAAGAGGAGATCGGTAAAGGGATCCGTCCCGAATCGCAGGCGACGCATTGGCTCAATCCTGCCGCCGCGCCGGTATTTCCACGGCGCCGAGCTCGACGATCTCCGCCACGAGCCGATCGGCCGCACGGTCTACCAGCAGGTACTGAAGTGCCAGGAGCATGCCGCCGACCAATCCGGTGAACGTGGTGTACAGGGCAACGCGCATGCCGTCGCTCATCCGGACCAACACGGTCTTTAGGCTGGCAATGTCCAGGGAATCCACCTCGACCACGGATCCGAGCATAATAATGAAGCCCACCACGGTGCCCAGAATTCCCAGCTTGAACATGAGATCTGCCAGCAACCACCCGATATCGTGGCTGCCCCGGGCACGCTCTCGCAACGCCTCCACCAGCACGCTGCCGTCGGCCCCTTGGCCTTGTCCCCAGCGGAGCCGCCCCAAGTATTCGGAAACCAGGCCGTCGGGCAGGACTCCCCCATGAACGAGCGCCAGGCGCTCCGAGTTGGGCGCGAACGCATCGCCCGGGTGTGCACGCAGGATGTCAGCTAGGCGAAGGGTCGTTTCCTGCTCCCGGGTCAGCGCCCAAGCGCGTGTCGCCGCGTGCCCACTGGTGCCCAGAAACAGGAGCAGGATCGCCCAGGTAATGCGGCTGCGGTCGCTTTCCACCGCGCGTTCCACGAGTCCCAGGTCCCAGGCAACGACCCATCCGAAAAACAGAACACCCACCAGGACGAGCCACTGCAGGAACGGCGAGCGGACGGGCCCAGTCACGGTGAGCGGGCAGCCCCGAAGCGGGCCAGCAGCGACACATGGGTCGCATAGAAAAAGGGCGAGTCGAGCAGGGCTGGCGTGTCCACGAGAAGCGCTGTGAGAGCGCGGCTGTAGAGCCTGGGATCGCCAAGGCGCTGGCTGAGGGTCATGGACACCTCGATCAAGGTTGCAGACGGCGACGGCAAAGGCCCATCGGCAATGATCGCCTCGGCAATCGACAGGGGCACGGGCATGGCCTCGCCCTGAATCCAGCCTTGGACGGTGTGAAATCGCTGCCAGCCCTGCTCGGCCACGTTCCTCGCCAGCTCGTAGTCGCTTCGCGCGCCCGTCGCATCAGCCCACGCGAGCAGCCCGCGGGCCACGTAGGCGTAATCCTCCAGACTTGCCGGCCCCATGGGGCCGCGCCCGGAACGGGCACGCAACAGAGCCTCTCCGTCCCACAGCGCGCCCACTAGGAAATCGCGCACTCGCTGGGCCTCCATCCGATACGCCGAGCCTCCTTTGAGGAATGCAGCAAGTGCCAAGCCGTTCCAACCCGCTATGCGCTTGTCGTCCACCGGCAGACTCCGCTCGCGCCGCGCTTGCAACAGCTTGGCCGCAGCGGCGGAGTGCAATTGGTGCACACGTGCTCGCTCCCAGCTCAAGCGTGCGGCGAGTTCCGCCGAGTCGGTTACCTGGACCGGCAGAGCACCCGTCGCCTCGCCCGTCTGACCACCAAGGCCCCAGGCGGCCGCGACGACCGTCCGCTCGTCGTCCGTCAAAAGCCGCGCGAGGGTTTGCTCGTCCCACAAATAATAACCGCCCTCGACGCCGGCGGAATCCACGGCTGACAGGCTGGCGATCATTCCGCCGTCGTCAATCGACATGCCGCTCGCGATGAAGTCCAGCGTGCTCAGACCGACGTTGGCCATGTTCGGTTGACGGAGCACGGCCGCTGCGTCCAGGTACAGCTCCGCCAGCAGAGCATTGTCGTAGAGCATCTTCTCGTAATGGGGCGTCTGCCATCCAGGGTCGACCGTGTATCGAAAGAATCCCCCGCCCAGCTGATCCCGGAGCCCCTGAGTCGCCATGCCATAGAGGGTCAGTTCCAGAAATGCACCCAGCTCGGGGTCCGGGTCTACCCGTTGCGATTCCAGCAGTGCCCGGAGCTGTGGCACCGACGGAAATTTGCTTTGCTGACCGAACCCGCCGGACATCGTATCAGCCAGGTCCATCGCCTGCCTTCGAAAGGCTTGGGAATAGTGACTACCATCGATCGGGACCGAGAGCCGGCGCGGCGCCGGCCCGGACGTGGAATGTATCCGATAGTCGTTTCGGGCGCCGCGCGCCAACGTCTCAGGGCTGGCAGACCACTCACTCGCCAGGCGCGTCAGGATTTCGAGGAAACGCTCGGGCGGCGCGTAAACCAACCCCGCGAGCGGATACCCCTCGGGTGTCAGGAACACGTTGAGCGGCCAGCCGGAATAGCCGATGGTGCGCTGGACGAACGCCAGCAGCACCGCATCCAGTTCCGGCAGCAACTCGCGATCCACTTTTACCGGGATAAACGACCGGTTGAGAAGCGCTGCAATCTCCGCATTGCGGTAGCTCTCCCTCTGCATGACGTGGCACCAGTGGCAGGAAAAGTAGCCGCTGGACACGAAGATCAGGCGCCCTTCGTCGCGGGCGAGCGCCACCGCCTCACTGCCCCAGGGTTGCCACGCAACCGGGTCGTCGGCGTGCAGTGCGAGATAGGGTGCCGGATGATGCACCAGTCGATTGACGAGGGCGCCGTGCGCCGGGCCGGCCAGAACCGCGCCGAGTACGGCCACCGACAGCATGCGCAGCAACTCCGCCGCGGCCGAGCGGAGTATGGGGGTTGGATCGACACCGTTCACGTTTCTATGCAGCGCCTCCCGCGCACGGTAAGCCGGCGCGTCAATCCGCGGACCAGCGGAAAAGGTAAGCGCCCAGGCCGAGAAACGACACCGTCATGAGCGCCAATATCGCGATGTGATCGGCAATCTCGCCCAAGCTGGCGCCGTCCAGCATGATGGCTCGCGCGCCATCCAGCAAATGGGTAAGAGGTGAGAGCTTGGCCGCCAGCTGCATGAGTTTCGGAGTACCCTCCAGGGAGAACCAGACACCGGACACGATCATCATGGGCCAGACCAGGAGGTTTATCAGACCTCCCGCCAGCTCCTCGCTGTGAACCCGCGCGGCAACGACCAGCCCCAGGGCAAGCAATGCGGAAATTCCGAGGACCAGAAGCACCAGCAAATCCAGATAGCTGCCCTCCACCGTGAAGTCGAGAATCAGGTTTGTCCCGGCGAAAATTCCGGTGGTAACCAGCAGCATCAGGATGAGACGCGATGCGACCTGCGCAATCAGAAATTCCGCGGCCGACAACGGTGTCGCGTGCAGGCGCTTCAGATAGCCGCTCTTGCGGTAACGGACGATCACGTAGCCGACGCCGAACATGCAGCTGAACATGATGTTCATGCCGAGCACACCGGGCACTACCCAGTCGACATAACGGACCTCGCGGCCCTCGACCGTTTCACGCCGCAGTCCGGCATCGTCCGATTGCAGCAATAGCCGCTCGACCACGTATCCGCGGGGCGACTCACCGTTCACCCAATAGCGCTGCTCCCCGGATCGCAAATCGAGAACGAGATCGACCTGATGGCGAGCCACCTTCCGAAGTGCCCGCTCCCGGTCACGGACCGGGTAGAAGCTCACGTGGGGCGTCGACAGGAAGGGATTCAGGACGGACGCGGGTGCGTCCACGTCGCTGATCACGCCCACCTTGAACAGCGGCTGCGGCCCACCCGAAAAGATGAAACCGAGGCCGAACACGAGCAAGACCGGAAGGGCGATGTTCCATCCCAAGGTGGAGCGGTCCCGGACGTATTCCAGGTTGCGGGCATGAAGTACGGCGAGAATGCGCCGAGTCAACTTCGGAGTTCCTTTCCGGTCAGCTCGAGAAACAGGTCGTCGAGGTTTCGTGGGCGAATTTGCAGGCGCCGCAGCGATACATCACGGGTAATCAGTGCCTGAATTGCGGCGTCCACGTCGTTGGCGAGAATTTCGACACTGGAGCGGCCGTTCAGGACCGGCAGGGGAAACTGCTCTGGGGACAGCTGAAAATCCTCCCGCGGAAGCTCCAGCACCACGTCGTCGAAATGAGCGGCAAGAAGCGATTCGGGGGACCCGCGGGCGATGATTCGGCCATGGTCCATGATCGCGATCTAGTTGCACAGGACGTAGGCCTCTTCCATGTAATGGGTGGTCACCAGGATCGTCTTGCCGCGATCCATGATGGCATGTACGAGATCCCAGAATCGGCGACGGGCCTGAGGATCCATGCCCGTGGTGGGTTCGTCGAGGAACAACACGCTGGGGTCGTTCACGAGGGCGATGGCGAGCAGCAAACGCTGCCGCTGGCCGCCAGAAAGCCTGCGTGCGTCACGATCCAGAATTGACTCCAGGGCGCACAGCTTGACCAACTCCTCGACCGGCAATGTCTTAGCGTAGAGGCTCGCGAACAGTCGCAATTGCTCGCGCACCGTGAGGTAGTCCTGGAGCGCGGTGGACTGGAACTGAATCCCGGCCTCGGCCCGAAAACGTCTTCCCAGGGGTTCGCCGCGGTAGAGCACCTCACCCGAAGTCGGTTTGGCGATGCCTTCCATGATTTCGATGGTCGTGGTCTTGCCGGCCCCGTTTGGCCCGAGCAAGCCGAAGCAGACGCCGGCCGGCACGTCGAAGCTGACATCATTCACGGCCCGAACGCCCGGAAACTCTTTGACTAAGTTTCGGATTTCAATCACAGAAAGCGGTGCCGATCGAAAATGGACCCAAGATCACCCGCGGATACGTTACCATGCGACCCAAATCAGCGCGCGAGGAACGTCCGACGCGCGCAGCGAAGATCGCTGGAATCGATGGTACGGCACCTGCATGGGGGCAATGGCGGGTCGCCGCAAGACCACCGTTCAATCACACGTTACGAACCCTACGGAATTCGCCGATGACTCGATCGTTCATTGACGATCCAATGGTGCCGCTTCTAGCCGAGCGGGTACCGACGCTGCATCTGCGCCAGCGCCTCGGTCTCGAGGCGGCGCGGGACTCGGCGGAGCCCATTGAATCCTGGAAGTCGCTGGCCTGGTTGATTCGCACCGGGCTGCGTCTCGGCCTGGTGTACGAGCGGGCCAGACGTAATGTCCTGGACATCCAGGTATCGACAAACGAGGTCTTCATCCCAGAACTTCCCAGTGCGTTCGAAGGCTTCACAATCCTGCACATGAGTGACCTTCACCTGGACAGTCGTTCTGATTTCGCGCAAGTGCTTCGCGCCCGGGTCGAAGAGCTGCAATACGACGCATGCGTGCTCACCGGGGACTACCGTTTTCGCACCAAAGGCGCAATTGAGCCATCCATGACCGCGATGCGGCACCTTCGCGATGGATTGCAGGGTCCGGTCTTCGGCGTGCTGGGCAACCACGATTCGCTGCGCATGGTGCCGATGATGGAAGCCATGGACATCGCCATGCTGCTGAACGAATCGACCCCGATCGCAGCGGGCACATCGCGTATCCACCTCGCGGGCATCGACGATCCCCATCACTACCAGGTACACGACATCGAGCGCGCCGGTGCGGACATCCCCACGGACGAGATCTCGATCTTGTTGGCGCATTCGCCCGAGGCATATCTCGGAGCCAGCGGCGCGGGCTTCGACTTGATGCTCTCGGGGCATACCCATGGTGGCCAGATCCGGCTGCCGGGCGGGCTGCCGGTCTTCTGTAACGCGCGGTGCCCCAGAGCCTATTGCTCGGGCGCCTGGAAACACGGGGAAATGCTGGGTTACACGACGGTGGGAGCCGGCTCCTCCGTGGTGGACGTTCGGCTCAATTGCCGGCCGGAGGTGGTCCTGCACCGGCTGACCGCAACAGCGGGCGAGACGGGCGCCGCACCGACCCTGTTGTAGACCCCACTGGTCATTTCGAGCGCAGCGGGAAATCTCCTTGCCGCTGGACCGTCTCGGGCGGGTGAAGAGATCCCTCCATTGCGGTCGGGATGACGCAAGCGATGCGGGCTAGTGCGGTGTCTCACGGATCCGCAGTTTGAACAGGAGCAGTGACAGCGGCATTTGCACTAACTGGAAGAGTGCCACGACGATCACCATATCAACCGTGGAGAGCCCCATCGAAGGGCCCGCTATCACCGTTGGCAGGAACGATTCGGGCAGGTGATCGAGTAACGGCGCCATTTCGTTTGACGATAAGCCCATACGGCGCTTGATGAAGCTGGATACGAGGTCGCCCGCCATCGCGCTGGCGCCGATCAGGGCACCGAGCCCGAACGCCATTCCCAAGAGCAATGCGACGGCCTCGGTTGCGAGCACGGCGCCCGCCAAGCCGCGAATGGTCTTCTTGGGCCCGAAGAGCGGGTTGCCGTCATACAGACGCAGCCCACCGTCGAGTGCCCAATGGAATCGATTGCCGAGCACCCATTTAACGACGATCGGTGCTCCGTTTGCGACGAGCACCAGCAACAGTAAATTGCCCACACCGGACTCCCGGCACTGACGTCCATGAATCTGAATACGGCGGCAACCGCAAACGGGATCCGCGTCGGGGTCATTTCGTCTTCTGGTTTCCCGACCCGGACCCGAGAAACCCTCAATCCTGGGTCCACTCGGCGTCTAGCGTAGCAGAATCGAAGCGGTGTGGGCCACATCCGGTGGCCGGGCGAGTTCGGACCTGCGGTGCACCGTTCAGCCGCGGCGTTCGCATGCGCACGAGGAACAGGCGCAGCCGCCGCACACGGACACCCCATTTGACGGCAATTGCCGCTACAATGAGCGCCCTCGAGCTCAACCTACGCCCACCTATGGAAATCGCGGCCACGGCCAGCCCAATCGGTGAACCGACCGAATTCGTCACTCTCGGAAACACAAAGCTGACGTTATTGGGAACGGCTCACGTGTCGCGCGCGAGCGCGGACCAGGTCCGTGCATATCTCGGGTCCGGTGATTACGACGCCGTAGCGGTCGAGTTGTGCCCGAGCCGCCACAACGCGATCGTGAATCCGGAAAGCCTCGCCAAGATGGACCTTTTTCAGGTCATTCGCTCGGGCAAAGCCCCGATGGTCATGGCAAATCTCGCGTTGGGAGCGTACCAGCAACGCCTGGCGGACCAGTTCGGCATCGAACCAGGGGCCGAAATGCGAGCGGCCGTGGAAATCGCACGGCAGCGCGGCCTACCGGTGCTGCTCATCGACCGCGAAATCGGGATCACCCTCAAGCGCATCTACCACAGCGTGCCATGGTGGCGCCGATTCGGCGTGCTGGGCGGCCTCGTGGCAAGTCTCGTGTCCCGAGAGGAGGTCACAGCGGAGGAGGTGGAGCGTTTGAAGGAAGGCGACATGCTCGAGACAGCCTTCGCCGAGTTCGCCGCGGAACGCCAGGAGTTGTTCGTGCCCTTGATTCAGGAACGGGACGAATACATGAGCGCACGGCTGCAGGAAGAAATCGGTACGGGAACCTACCGCAACGTATTGGCGGTCATCGGGGCCGGACATCTCAAGGGAATGTCGGAACGCTTGAGGAACGCCCGGGTCGAGCCCGGCGACGCGCGGCGCGTCCAGTCCGCGCTCGATCGCCTGCCGCCGAGAGGCCGCTGGGTGAAGTGGATCCCGTGGATCATCGTGGCGCTCATACTGAGCGGATTTGCAATCGGATTCTCGCGCAGCGCGGATCTTGGCGTGCGGCTCGTTCTCGACTGGGTGCTGATCAACGGTGGCCTCTCCGCGCTCGGCGCTATCGTAGCAGCCGCTCACCCGCTTACGATTGTCAGCGCGTTTTTCGCCGCCCCGCTGACGTCGCTCAATCCAACGATCGGGGCCGGCATGGTGACCGCCGCCGTCGAGACGTACTTGCGCAAACCCACGGTGTCCGATTTTGGCGGCCTTCGCCAGGACGTGGTGCACCTGAGGGGGTGGTGGCGAAATCGAGTCACGCGCGTGCTGCTCGTGTTCGTCTGCAGCACGCTTGGATCGGCCGCGGGCACCTACATTGCGGGATTCCGAATATTCGACCGGCTCGTGGGCTAAGGTAAGAGTTCTGGG
Source organism: Candidatus Competibacterales bacterium (assembly GCA_041587415.1). GTDB lineage: Bacteria > Pseudomonadota > Gammaproteobacteria > Competibacterales > JAHEDQ01 > JBFGYN01. The sequence continues at coordinate 13,875 of JBFGYN010000006.1, forward strand.
CGAGACCTTTCTCGCGCAAGATTCGACTCTCGGGCTACGGCGATGAGAGCGGTTGCTGGCGGTGCTCCCCCGTAACGGCGCCGTTCCCCTGCCGAATCCCGAAGTGACACGATGAATGTCATGCAGCCACATTCAACCGACAGCCCGGTGGACAGCGAAGGGGCGCCAATAGACCCTCGTTCGATGTTGGCAGAACACGCTGCCTGGCTGGGGAGCGACGGAACCCGCGGGCGTCGAGCGGACCTCCGGTGCGCGGACTTGTCCGGGCGAGATCTCAGCGGCGCGGACCTTCGATTCGCGGACCTGCGCGGCGCCAATCTCCAACGCACCGACCTGCGGCACTGTCGGCTCGACTACGCCGACCTCACCGAGTGTCGCGGATTGCTCACCCGGCAGCTCGCGGGCGCCGATCTGACAGGCTGTCGCGTTCCGGAGTCCACGGAGCTGGACGATCCGCTGGAACAGCTCCAGGACCACATTGTCAGTGCTCGAAAAATCATGCTGGCAATGATCCTCGGCATCGGCTACCTGTGGCTTACGATCGGTACCACCACAGACGTGGATTTGCTCACCAATTCCGCTTCTTCGCCGCTCCCGATAATCAATACCCGCATCTCGTTCACAGGTTTTTACCTGGCTGCCCCGCTGCTGCTGGTTGGCGCCTATCTGTACTTGCACATTCAACAGCAACGCCTCTGGGAAACCCTCTCGGAACTGCCCGCGCGCTATCCCAGCGGCCGCACATTGGAGCAAAGAGCGCTGCCCTGGCTGCTGGGCGGCTTGCTGAACGCCCACTGCCCCAGGCTCTCGGAAGCGCGGCCGACGATGTCGAGAATCCAGAACGGGATCGGAATCGCGCTTGCGTGGTACGCGGTACCCATCAGCCTGGCCGCCGTGTGGCTCCGGTTTGCGCCGCGCCACGACTGGATCGGCACCGTCTATCACAGCGGCCTGCTGGTCCTCTGTATCCTCTGCGGGATCCTATTTTACAATCAGTCGGTCGCGACCTTGAACCGGATGGGCGAGTCCCCCACCCTGAGGGACGTACTGAGGGTACCCAGATCCCGGCCGTTGCTGGCCGTGACGGAAATAGCCCTACTCGCCGTCGCGCTCGTGGGCGTACCGCTTTTTTCCTGGGGGATGATGCCGCCCGAGAAGTCAGAACCTCTGACCGCCGCGCATCCCCAGTCTTGGGTTCCGTCGCTGTTGAACGCGGTGGGGTATCGCGCCCATGCCGATTTCTCGGACATGGACGTTTCTGAACGGCCGACGGAGTGGTCCGAGGAGACGCCCCCGCTGGACCGGGTCCGCGGTGCCAACCTGCGCGGCGTGAATCTGCGGCGCGCGCAGGCGAGCCGCGCCTTCCTGGTCCGCGGAAACCTGCAAAATGCCGATTTGCGGGAAGCCGATCTGGAAGCGGCCGATCTTCGGGGCGCGCAGTTGTCCGATGCCGACCTGAGTCTTGCCAGTCTGCTGCTTGCGAGGCTGGAGTATGCGAATCTTTCGGACGCCATCCTCGACGGCGCGCAGCTGGTCGGCGCGCGGATGAACGATGCGGAGCTGAGGCGCATACGGTTGAACGGTGCGTTCCTCAATCGGGCCGAGCTCGTGAACGCCGATCTCGAGCAGGCTGATCTCAGGGGCGCCGTGTTGCATGGCGCGCGGCTCACGGGCGCGAAATTGGACCGGGCGATTCTCGCGGAGGCACAGCTCGAGGGCGTCGATCTCCGTCTCGCGCTCGGTCTCACCTGCGGACAGATCCGCCAGGCCACCACCAACCAGGAGACCCAGCTACCCGCTGGCCTAGGTAAATGCTGAAAGCGATTCAAGATTTTTTTCGGGAGCACATCGACCCAGGCGCCGGCGGCGGGACGCCGGCCGGCGATGAGCACGCGGTAACCCTCGCCACAGTTGCGTTACTGGTGGAAATGACCCAGGCAGACTTCGACGTTGCCGAAGTGGAGCAGGCAGAAGTGGTGGATTCGGTGCGCAGGCTCTTCGAATTGCCGGACGAGGAGATGGACGCGCTGCTGGAACTGGCCGAGCAGGAAGTACGCGAAGGCGTCTCGCTGCATCAGTTCACCAGTTTGATCAATTCGGCCTTCGACCGCGGCCAAAAGATACGGGTGGTGGAGATGATGTGGCGCGTGGCCTACGCAGACGGGCGCGTCGACAAGTACGAAGAACACCTGGTACGAAAAGTCGCCGATCTGCTCTACGTTCCCCACAGCGCCTTCATCCAGGCGCGGCACCGTGTCGAGGCGGACCTGTCTGCGGATAAATAGCGCCTGCGGGCTTCCAATCACAGATCCGTTACGGGTCGTAACCAAGGCTCGGTGCCAGCCAGCGCTGCATTTCCGTGACAGACATGCCTTTGCGGCGGGCGTAGTCCTCCACTTGATCGCGCCCGATGCGGCCCAGACCGAAATAGCGCGCCTGCGGATGAGCGAAATACCAGCCGCTCACGGACGCGGCCGGCAGCATGGCGAAACTGTCGGTGACGGATATTCCAGCTTGTGCCTCCACGTCGAGCAGGCGCCAAAGCCGGGCCTTCTCGGTGTGGTCGGGACACGCGGGATAGCCCGGGGCCGGACGAATTCCCCGATAGCGCTCGGCAATCATTGCATCGTTGTCGAGCGCCTCGTCGCGGGCGTATGCCCAGAACTCGCGTCGAACGCGCTCGTGCATGCGTTCGGCAAACGCTTCCGCCAGACGGTCGGCAAGCGCCTTGAGAAGGATGGCGTTGTAATCGTCGTGATCGGAATCGAATCGCCGGATGTGTTCCTCGATTCCGAACCCCGCCGAAACGGCGAATGCGCCGACGAAATCCAGTTTTTCCGCATCACGGGGAGCAACGAAATCGGCGAGGCAGCGATTGGGCTTGCCCGCCGGTCGGCGGGTCTGTTGGCGAAGAAAATGCAGCGTATCCAGCACCCCGTGCCGCGATTCGTCGGTATAAAGCTCCACGTCGTCGAATCCGACCCGGGCAGCGGGAAAAAATCCGATCACGCCCCGCGCTTCCAGCCAGTCCTCGGCGACGATCCGATCCAGCATGGCGCGCGCGTCCCGAAACAGCAGCCTGGCCTGCTCGCCTTGCGCCGGATCCTCGAGAATGCCCGGATAGCGGCCGCGCAGTTCCCAAGTGGAGAAAAACGGCGTCCAGTCGATGCGCTCCACCAGCTCCGCGAGGGGGTAGCTCAGGAAGGATCGTGCGCCCGTGAATGTGGGGCGGACAATGTCGTGGTTCTCCCAATCCAGAGCGACGGAATTCGCGCGGGCCGCGCGTAGGGGCACCAGGTCGGATCTGGCTTGGCGCCCTGCGTGCTTCTCCCGTTTCTTGGCATAGTCCGCCTTCGTTTCGGATCGGATCCGCTCGCGTACCTCCGGCGAATTCAGACTCTGGGCCACGCCCACTGCACGAGACGCGTCTTTCACGTACAGCACGACTTGCTCGTACTGGGGGTCGATCTTGACGGCCGTGTGCATGAGCGATGTGGTAGCGCCGCCGATCAACAGCGGCAGCTTCAGGTGAAGCCGCTGCATTTCCTGGGCGACGTGGACCATCTCGTCCAAAGAGGGCGTAATCAGACCGGACAGGCCGATGATGTCGGCACCTTCCTCCCGGGCCGTGTCGAGAATCTTCTTGGCCGGTACCATCACACCCAGGTCGATGACTTCGAAATTGTTGCACTGGAGTACGACGCCGACGATGTTCTTACCGATGTCGTGCACATCACCCTTGACGGTGGCCATGACGATCTTGCCCTTGGAGCGGGCTCCCTCGCTCTTCTCCGCCTCGATGAACGGCACCAGGTGGGCAACCGCCTTCTTCATGACCCGGGCGGACTTGACCACCTGCGGCAGAAACATCTTTCCGGCCCCGAACAGGTCACCGACCACGTTCATGCCGTCCATCAGCGGTCCCTCGATGACATCCAGCGGACGCGCCGCGCGCTGGCGCGCTTGCTCCGTGTCGTCCACCACGTACTCGTCGATGCCGTTCACCAGCGCGTGTTCCAGGCGTTTCTCCACGGGCCACTCGCGCCACGAGAGATCCTTGCTTTTGGCACTGGTGGACGCTCCGCCGCGGTACTGTTCGGCCATTTCCAGCAGTCGCTCGGTCGCGTCCGGCCGCCGGTTCAGGACCACGTCTTCGACCCGCGCGCGCAACGCCTGCGGAATGTCTTCGTAGATTCCCAGTTGGCCGGCGTTGACGATTCCCATGTCCATGCCCGCCTGGATGGCGTGGTAGAGGAATACCGAGTGAATCGCCTCGCGCACCGCATCGTTGCCTCGAAACGAGAACGACACGTTCGACACACCGCCGGACACCCGCGCCCCGGGAAGCCGTTGCTTGATGGCGCGGGTTGCCTCGATGAACGCGACGGCGTAGTCGTTGTGCTCTTCGATGCCCGTGGCGATGGCAAATATGTTGGGATCGAAGATGATGTCCTCGGGCGGCAGGCCCACCTCCTGGGTGAGCAGCCGATAGCAGCGCTCACAAATGGAGACTTTCCGCTCTACGGTATCCGCCTGGCCTTGCTCGTCGAAAGCCATGACGACGACGGCCGCCCCGTAGCGGCGCGCTTCGCTCGCCTGACGTAGGAATGCCTCTTCACCCTCCTTCAGGCTGATTGAATTGACGATGGCCTTGCCTTGTACGCATTTCAATCCGGTTTCGAGCACCGACCATTTGGAGGAGTCGACCATCACCGGCACGCGCGCAATATCCGGCTCCGACCCCATCAGGTTCAGGAAGGTGTCCATGGCCTGCTCGGAGTCGAGCATGCCCTCGTCCATGTTTACATCGATGATCTGTGCACCATTTTCCACCTGGCTCCGGGCGATCTCCAAACCCGCGACAAAGTCCCCTTTGGTAATGAGTTTCCGAAATCGGGCCGACCCGGTGACATTGGTGCGTTCGCCGATATTGACGAATAGGGTCGAGGAATCGATGACGCATGGCTCGAGGCCGGCGAGCCGGCAGGCGTCCGACGGAGCCGGCACACGCCTCGGTGAGAGGCCGCGGCAACGCTCGACCATTGCGCGAATGTGTTCCGGTGTGGTGCCGCAGCACCCGCCGAGAATATTCACCAGGCCGCCTTCGGCGAACTCCCTCAGCACGGACGCCATTTGTTCGGGCGTTTCATCGTACTGACCGAACTCATTGGGCAGCCCGGCGTTCGGATGCGCAGACACGAAAGTATCCGCAACGCCGGCGATCTCTTCCACGTGGGCGCGCAGATCCACCGCACCCAGTGCGCAGTTGAGTCCGATGCTGATGGGCCGGCCGTGGCGCACCGAATACCAAAAAGCGGTCGGCGTCTGGCCCGTGAGCGTGCGCCCGGACGCGTCCGTGATGGTGCCGGAAATCATGAGCGGGACGGCGTCGCCACGGGCTCCCAGCTCTCGATCGATCGCATAGAGCGCAGCCTTGGCGTTCAAGGTGTCGAAAATGGTCTCCACCAACAGAATGTCCGCACCGCCGTCCAGGAGCCCGCGGGTGGCCTCTTCGTAGGCAAGCACCAACTCGTCGAACCGGATGTTTCGAAATGCGGGGTCGTTCACGTCCGGAGAAATGGACGCCGTCCGATTCGTTGGCCCGATCACGCCGGCAACGAAGCGCGGTGTACCCGACTCGCGTTCCACCTGGTCGGCGGCGCGGCGCGCGAGCGCGGAGGCTGCCCGGTTCAGCTCGTAGACGAGCGACTCCATGCCGTAGTCGGCCATGGAAACCGAGGTGGCGTTGAAGGTGTTGGTCTCGACGATGTCCGCCCCGGCGCGCAGGTACCCCAGGTGAATCTCCTCGATGATTCCCGGTTGGGTGAGGGATAGAAGATCGTTGTTGCCGCGCAGATCCCGCTCCCAGTGCGCAAAGCGCTCGCCGCGATATCCGGCCTCGTCCAGGCCGTAGCTCTGAATCATGGTGCCCATCGCACCGTCTAGGAACAGGATGCGCTCGTGGAGCGACTCTCGTAGGATTTCTTTTCGCCCGCCGTCCATTGCACCAACTTTGTCGGAATTGAATCGGAACGGCACATGTTAACGCCTGCTGGCGCACCCGCAACGGTACGGTATTCATCAGGAATGTGAACGCGATTCACGTGCCATGAGGGCTGACTTGAAGCCAATGCGCAAATTCGGCGCCGGCCGCTTGAATTGCGGTCTATATTTGGGTGAGAGTGAAGCGCAATCACCATGAGGATGACGCGATGCGAGCGAGCCTACCGTTGAAGGGCCTCTTGTTCCTGCTGATGGTCTTGTTGTTGCCCCTCCCGTCGCAGGCGGAACGTTCCCAGGATTTCGGCGACTACGTCGTCCATTTCAATGCGCTGAACACCAATCTGCTGGCACCGTCAGTCGCGGGTGACTACGACATCCGCAGGAGTCCGAGCCAGGCGCTGATCAATGTCGCGGTCTTGAAGAAGGTCATGGGCACATCCAGCGAACCGGTCATGGCGAAGATCACGGGGACGGCGACGAATCTCACCGGGCAGCAGATCACGCTCAACATGCGTGAGATCCGAGAGGGGCAGGCCATTTATTACATCGATACGTTCCGCGTGAGCAACGACGAGACCTTGAATTTTCAGCTTAGCGTCAAGCCCGAAGGCGTGAAGCAGGCCTACAGCGTCGTTTTTCGGCAGCAGTTTTTCACCCAGTAGGTCCGCAGCCCGCTCCGCGTGGCCATAGACCACGGGCGAACGTGTACCTCGAGCTTCGGCATCTGCGCACGCTATCGGTCATTCGAGACGCGGGCAGCGTCGCGCAGGCGGCGGATCGGCTGCACCTCACCCAATCCGCCCTGTCACACCAGATCAAGTCCCTCGAGGAGCACTTCGGCCTCGTGTTCTTCGTGCGCAAGAGCCGTCCGCTTCTCTTTACCCCGGCGGGTAAACGCCTCTTGCACCTCGCCGACGACTTGCTTCCGGCCGCCGCCGCCACCGAGCGGGACCTCGCCCGACTCGCGGGCGGACAGGCCGGGCGTCTGTTCATATCCATCGAATGCCACAGTTGCTTCGAATGGCTCATGCCCACCATGGACGCCTACCGTGAGCGCTGGCCGGAAGTGGAGCTGGACATTCTCACGGGTATCAGCTTCGAGCCCCTGCCCGCGCTGCAACGCCGCGAGGTCGATCTGGTGGTCACGGCCGATCCGATCGCGGACGACAACCTGCTGTATCGGCCCCTGTTCCGCTACCAGGGGATGCTCGCCATGGCAAAGGATCATCCGCTGGCGCAAAAGTCCTACATCGAACCGGCCGATTTGGCAGACCAATTGCTCATCGCCTACCCCGTCGAGACGGAGCGGCTGGACGTTTTCAAGCACTTTCTCGATCCCGCCGGGGTCGAACCGGCGGGCATACGCACCACCGAGCTGACCGTCATGATCATGCAGCTGGTCGCGAGCCGGCGCGGGGTCGCCGCGTTACCGAGCTGGGTGCTGACGGAGTATCTGGAACGCGACTACGTCGCCGCACGACCGCTGGGCAAGACGCCCGTCTGGTGCACGCTGTTCGCGGCGATTCGTGCTGAGGATTCGGAGTATCCATTCGTCAAGGACTTCATCGCACTCGGCCAGGAGACGGCGTTCCGAACCCTGCACGGAATTCGGGATCCTGATCCGGGGTAACGGCTGGCAAGCGGATGTCAGGACAATCGCATCACGCCACCGCCTGGTAACGCTCCGCGGCCTGCTCGTCACCGCGCTTGTCGAACACTTCCCGCCACCCCACGTAGATGAGACAACCGCACACCGCGGGAAACGGCAGGGCCAGTACCTGCACCAGGTACGCCAGCACCTCTACCTGGGACAGGATCATCAGTGCAACACCGATGAGACCGACGCCGGGACCGAGCCACGGATTCTTCTGCAATGCATGGAAACTCACGCGCCACGCGACGTAGAGCGGAATTTCCCGAAACAAATGCAGGGGAACGACGAAGAACGCAACCAGCAGTTGCATGACCAGCAGCAAACCTCCTCCCATTCCCAGTTCCGTCCCCAGAATGGTTCCGGACAGTCCAAACCCGGGGTCAGGGCCGGACCATATGGACGCGGCACTGCGCCCGCCGGAAGGGGCTTGCACCAATGCCAGGATCAGCGCTAGGGCGATGAAGGCCTGAAGCAGCAAGGCAAAAAGAAACAGTGCCGAGCGTAGGAGGAGTCGAAGCACGTCCTTGCGCAGCAGATCGGCGACCCTCGGTGCTCGATCATGATCGACCGCTCGCGCCAATGCGCACGCCAGCGTCGTCGACACCGTGAGCGGCAGACCATAACAGGTGACGGTGCCGAGCAACGCCAGCCAGTGACCGAGTCCCGGAACCGGCGTATCCCAGAGGGGCAGCCGCAGCATGAGAGCGGTGAGCGCAGGGCCCAACATTGCAACGAGGACGAATGGCCAGGGACGTTTTGCAACGAGGTGAACCGATTGTCTGATCCACTGCGCTCCGTCGTCGGCACTCACCGATCGAGGGCTTTGGTCATCCATTTGTGGGTCCAGTCGAGACAAATCTCCTCCAATTCTAGGAAATTTGCCGCCTTCACGGTGTAAGTGTTTCGGGCAGAATAGTATCGCTTGGCGTCCGCCAAACGGAGTTTCGTGCGCGAATGGAACGTCAACATTGCACAGTCGAGCGGTGGCTGCCAGTCGAAACGGCTGAACTACGGGATTCGGTACTTGAATGAGTGTTCGAGCAACAACGATGCTGGTCCTCCTGATTGCGGGACTCGCGCCACTGTCGGTTCTCACCGGCGTCACGTTACCGGGCATCACCGGGGGTTTGCAAGCCGTCGTGGAGGCAGAGGCTGGCGCAGACCTCGAGCGCGCGGCGACTCTGCTCCGACAGCGCATGGATCGGCTTCAGTTGGCATCCCTGGCGGCCGCGGAAGAGGCGGGTCGAACATGGCAGCTGCTCGATCCTGCTGGGGGCACGAACGACGGCCGCCAGGCCGCCGCGGCTGAGCGCCTTGCATCGGTAGTCGGGCGCTGGTATCCGGAGCCGGAGCATCTGCTCGCACTCAGCGTCCGAACCCTGGCGGGGCGCGAGCTCGTTGCCTTCGCTGGCGGGGGCGGACCTGGGGCACCGCCATGGGTTCGTGCGGTCGCCTCTGCAAAGGACGTTCGCGTCCTGTCGTCCGGCAAACCGGGTGCGGCCGAGCTGGTCATCATCGACTCTGACGAGACATCCGAGACGGGCACGTTCCAGGTGGTTTCCACCATCCGCGACGGCTCCGGCCGTCTCCTGGGTGAGGCAGTCCTCACCGTGGACGCGAACGCGGCGACGCAATCCCATTCAGATTTCGCACTGGCCCTTCCGAGCGGGCCGTACCTCATCCGCCCCCCCGCGTTGGCCGAGTCGCTCACCGACTCGGTGCTGGCGGACTTTCCCGCACTACGCGGTGCCGTGACCGAGCAGGCGCCCGTCGCGCTTCCGACCGCCGGTGGCCACGCGTTGTGGCTGCCCGTCCCCCTCGACACCCGCACTGACAGCACGATGTGGTTGGGAAGTTTCGTGCCCGACAATGCGGGAGGCGATTGGGTCGATTGGTACCTGCACTCGGCCGCTAGCGTGGCAGCCATGCTGCTGTTACCCGCATTTCTCGTCGCTTGGCTCGCCTCGAACCGAACACGGCAATTCCACGCGGCGATGCTGGATCGCTTGGAACGCGCCCTGATTCGACACGAACGGGTGGGTTTTCATTGGCGCGGGACCAAGGAGGTCCGGCATTTCACGCAATCTCTGACCGAACTCAACGAGCGCTACATTCAAGGCGAGTCTGTCCGCAAGCTCGAGGAGCGCGATCTGCGGGAGCAGTTGGCCGAGTGCGAGCAGAAGCTCGGCGAACTCGGTGAAGCCGCCGAACAATCCCAGAGCCGGCTCGATGGGCTGCCGGTGGCGTTGATGCAGGTGGATCTGGACGGGCGCATATCGTATTGCAATCAGGCGGCCGCCGAGGCGCTGGCATACGACTCACCCGAAGCGCTTCTCAATCGATCTTTTCACGATACTTTGCAGTCCACGAAACCCGATGGGTCTCTTCGATCGGTGGACGACAGCGCCGTGCTTCGATCGCTGAAGCTGGGACGAGGCGCCTACGTGGCCGAGGACGTCATGGCCCGGGCGAAAGGCTCGTTGACGCCGGTCGAGCTGCACGTGGAGCCGGTGCTTCGAAATTCCGAGCTCAGCGGGGTATTGGTGGCATTCCACGACATCACCCTGCGCAAGCGCGCGGAAACCATCAGCCGACGAGAGAAGGACCAGCTTCAGCACACCCTCGAATCGATCACCGACGGCGTCATAACGACCGATTGCCAGGGGCGGGTGCAGTTTCTCAACAGCGCGGCAGAAAAAATGCTGGGTTGGGCACTCGCGGACGCGAAAGGCTTACTCTTGTGGGAAGTCTACCTGGTGGTGAGCGATTCGCCTGAGGACCCCCATTCCCGCATAACCCCGAATCTGGTGGCCAAGGAAGGCTTGATCTCGGCACCTGAGGAGCCGGTCCGCCACCGCAGTGGTGAGATCGTTTACGCCCAGCGGGATGCGCTGCCGATACGGGATTCGAACGGCCAAACACTGGGAATGATGCTCGTGCTGCGGGACGTCACGGAAGATCGGGAACGGGAGCAACAGCTTCGATACCAGGCCACCCACGACCCCTTGACGCGGCTGGTCAACCGCTACGAACTGGAGCAGCGCCTGGAGCGGGTGATCAAATCGATACCGGCGTACCCCGGGGAACACGCACTGTGCGTGCTCGATCTCGACCAATTCAAGCTGGTCAACGACACCTGCGGTCATGCTGCAGGCGACGAATTGCTTCGCCAGCTGGCAAAGGCCCTCAAATCCCACGTCCGCCAGCGCGACACCTTCGCAAGACTGGGGGGCGACGAGTTCGCCATACTGCTCGAGTATTGTCCGCTGCATCGTGCTCTGGTACTGATCGAGCGCCTCATTGCCGAAGTCCGTTCATTCCATTTTGCGTGGGAGGAGAAGGCGTTCAATGTCGGTATCAGCATTGGCGCAGTGATGCTCGTCCCTGAGATCCTGGATTCGGCGACGGCGATCGGACTGGCCGATCGCGCCTGTTATCGCGCCAAGCAAGCGGGCGGCAACCGCATACACGTCCATCAGCCCAATGACTCCGACGAGTTGCAGCGTCGGGAAGACGCTCAGTGGGCGGCCCGGATCACCAAAGCCCTGCAGGACAATCGTTTCCGTCTCTACTTTCAGCCAATTGTCCCCGCCGAGCGCGGCCACCACAGTCCGGATCAGTCGCAGATCGAGATTTTCGTGCGCATGGTGGAAGAAAACGGCGAGATGATCTGGCCGGACAGCTTCCTACCGCCCGCCGAGCGGCACAAATTGAGCCGCGGAATCGATCACTGGGTGCTGCACAACGTCTTGGAATGGGCCGTGGAGCAGCAGCATGAATCGGCACCAGAGATGGTGCATGTCAATCTCTCCGGCCAGACGCTCACCGACGCGGCAACCCCCGATTTCCTCCGTAAGCTCATCCGCGAAATCGGGATGTTGCCGGAGCGCATCTGCCTCGACATCAAGGAATCGAGCGCTGTCCTGGATCCGGACAGCACCAATGAATTTGTTCGCATCGTCCGCAAGATGGGATTTCGGGTTGCGCTCGGCCAGTGCGGTCGGGCGCACGCATCACCGGGGTTTCTCAAGAATCTCGAAGTGGACTATTTCAAGATTCACGGCGAGCTGATTCGTCGCGTGGCCGACGACAACGTGGATTTCGAAATCGCGAAATCCATCGTCAGCGTCGGTCACGCCTTGAACCGCAAAGTGATCGCGGAGTGGGTGGAGAACGACGCTGTGCTTCGTGCGGTTCGGCGCCTCGAGGCCGACTATGCGCAAGGGAACGGCATTGCCAAGCCCAAGCCGCTCGAATTCCTCGACCAGTCGTCATGACCCGCCGAAGCGTACCCGTCCCGGTCAAGATCGCGGCCTTCGTCTCCGCTCTGGGAATCGCGGCACTCGGGGTCCAGGTGCTGGGTGGTGTTCCACCGGCGCGTCAGCAGTCCTCCGTTGCAACGCTCGATGCGGTGCATCCCGCATTGATTGGCTCGCCGAGTACCGCGCCCAAGACCGCACCCCCCCCGGACAAGGCGCCGATCGTAGCCTATTGGCAGCGATATCGGCTGCAGGGTGTGGATTCTCGAGGCCGCAGCGTCTTCGCATTGATGCTCGTTCTATCGACGGATTATCAATGGACCGAAGGGAGCACCGCCACGGTCACCCATTTGGGCGAGGACTTGCCCTTGAGTGCGCTGCCCGGGAGGAACGCCCTGCATCAGGCCCTGGGAGAGAGTCGCGTAATCGTGGCCTTGGGGTCGGACGAGGAAACACGCGAGGGCGGAACGCTGTCAACGGAACGTGCGCGAAATCTCGCCGCCTGGGCGCGACGCACGGTTTCCGGTCCGAGGCACCCGCTTGGCTTGGATCTGGGGCGTTACCGTCCGGCTAAGCCGGCGGCTCCCGAGCGGGTTCGGCGAGTCGTCTTGATGGGCATACCCGTCCTGGACGGGGGGGCGGATCTCACCGAGGCGTTGCGAGACGCGCTCGCGAGCAGCGACGTCGTGCCCATGGAAGTGCGCCTGTACTCGAAGTTCGAGCTGATCGAAGCCGACTGATTCGAAGCACAGGGACGCACCCGATTGTACGGGACAGCTTGCCCGCGAGCCCGAGTCTGGTGCGCCCAAAAACTCTGTTCATCGCGCCGATCTGCATTCGCCAGCAAGCCGGCTCCTACCCTGGCCCGCGCCCCGCTGTGGGAGCGAGCATATTGCAAGAAGGCAGCACGCCGGGCCGGTGGCTGCGCCGTTTGGTTCGATCCGAGCTAGGAATTTGGATGCCGGGGCGTCAACCGCATTTCGATTCGCCGCAATTCAGACAGGTCATGCAGCCGTCCATTTGGACGACGGCTTTCGTCTGGCATTTGGCGCACAGGTCCGCCGACGCCGGAAACGTGCCTTCGGTGCTCGGCGTGTGCTCGACGGCCATGGTCGCCTCTTCGTACGCGGCCCGTTTTTCGGCGATGTGCCGCCTCTGGTTGTCGTCGAGCTTGTCGCTCTTGATGAGCCCGATAACCATGAGGTGGTTCTCGATCACGTCGCCGATCTCGGCGACCAGCGACGGCATGTACTTCCCGCCCTTCTTGAAATAGCCGCCCTTCGGATCGAACACCGAGCGCAGCTCTTCCACCAGGAAGGTCACGTCGCCGCCCTTGCGGAAAACCGCCGAAATGATGCGCGTAAGAGCGACGATCCACTGGAAGTGATCC
>JBFGYN010000007.1:0-25421 GCA_041587415.1 Candidatus Competibacterales bacterium
GGAGGTCGCTGGCATCCGCAAAGAGGACATGCGTCCGCAAACCGGCGGCTGAGTCGATCGCCGAATCCGCTACGCTCGACCCCGCCTGCGATCTCAGGTATTGCCCCGAATCGCAGGCGGGGTTGAGCCGCGCAGCGGCGGGCACGGCGACTCCGCGCCGAGCACTGGCGGCTCCTGAGCGCTGTTGGGATTCGGGACGTCGCTGCTGAGCGTCAGGTCGACGTGAGCGCTCGCGCCCAGGTGTTGGCTGGCATGAGCCCATCCGCAATAGCCGTGGCACCCTTATCAATGATCCCATTCTGCTCGAGCGTGCCGAAGACCGCGGTGTGGTCGACGGACTGGAGATTCGCCGCGTGTCTCCATAAATCCTCGAAGAGCTCGCGTCTGATCCTATTGAAGAAGCTGGCTGCAGTCGTGCCGGTCGGTGCTACAGATTCTCTGATCAACGACTGGGGCAATGCCCGCTGCACCGGCCTGTTCAATGGCTTGACGGGTCCGGTCGAGCAGGGATTGGCTGGGGCTGACTGGGATCTCTTGGGAGACATCGATCATGGTGTAGCCGTCACGGTTTCCGCTCGGGTCCATGATGTAATCGTTGGTTACCGCGATGATGGATTCTTCATCCGTGACCGAGCGGGGGCTGCCATTGTCGATGAGGGTCAGGCCTCTGGCCTGTTGCCGCTCAACATCGTGGACAAAACGGAATCCGGCGATCTGCAACCACCAGCCATTGCCGGTCCAGTCCTCAATGGAATGATCGATGATCTGTTGTAGCTGCTTGCCGGTAATTTTGACCAGCTTTAGCTGGGTCGGGTATTGAAAAATCTCCCGCAGACTTCGCTCGGTCAGCGGGCTGTTCGCTGGAATATCCTGATTCAGGCGCAGGCTGCCCGAATTGATAAAGGCGATTTGCGCACCCTGGGGCCGGTAGGCTGCCAGCGCCTGGTCGAGAATAAAGTTCCCGAGATTTGTTTCATAACGGCGAATCTCCAACTCTTCGCCAATTAGCTTGACCCGGGTACTGCCCAATGAGGTGCTCAAGCAGTCGGAAGGCGCCCGCTCACGGTCGCAAAAGATCTTGCTGTATTTTTCATCCCATCGTTCGGCCAGGGCCTTTATTTTCGGATCCTGGCTGATCTTCTCGTCAACATCCTTGAAATCAAAGTCGACCGACACTTGGCCATTGTCATCGACATTCAGGGTGATCAAGGCGGCGCTGCGGATATCGGCATCGGCTTTGATAACGCAGCGACGGTTGTTTTCTGTGCAGTAAGATTGTTTGTTGTGTTCATGGCCGCCGACGATGAGATCCGGCCCGTCGCTGCCCGCACTGTCGAGGATTTGCCTATCCTCAGTCATTCTCAGGTGGGTTAGGGCAATGACAACTTCCGCGCCTTGCCGCCGTAGCTTCGCGGAGATTGTCTTCGCAATGCCGACGTAGTCGGTGTCAATGTCGGCATATTCCGGGACCTTGAGATTGGTCGTTAGGCCGAATAGGCCCAACTTGACACCATTCAGAGTCCGTATCTGGGTTCCCGCCAGCCGATCGCTGGCCACCAACGGTTGGCCGTCGGCGCCGTTTTTCCACTGAATATTGCTAGACAGCCAGTAAAACTCTGATTCGTTGATTCGCTCATTTAGGATTGCAGCATGTTTGAGTTTGTCTTTGTCGAATTCGTGATTTCCAAAAGTGACGACAAGGTTTTTATCCAGCTTATCTGAAGCGCCGTCGAGTTGGTTCATTAGGTCGACCATCTGCTCGCCATTGAACTCCCGGCTCAGGGTCGACGGAAACAGAAAGTCGCCGGCATGGGTGATCAACAGATCCTCGTGTTGTTTCTCGAGTGACTTGCGCAAGGTTCTGAGCCGGTCGATTCCACCCTTGGTCTGGCCATCGACTCCGGCGATGCGGTAGACGTCATTGATGTGCAACAGGTGGACCTGCCGCCGCGAAGTCTCAGCCGGTGTCAGGGCACAGCCGCTAATCAAAACACCCAGCAATACCGCGTAGACCGTGCTCCTGAACTCGTGATTCATAGTTGATCCCTGGAGCGGATTGAGAGAAAGATGCACGCGATGCACGATCCGCGCGGGGCAAGGACAGAATGCCCCTTTTCCGGCTGTCCGCCGGTTAATGCGCCAAGCTAGCAGTCTGATCATAGCCTGAAATGGACATTTCATGTTTGCTGCCCAATCATCGGTCGTTGGAATCAACGTATGGGGAGGCCGAGGGATGGCATTGCTCATGTACGCGGCTTGCGATGGGGGCGGACTCAACACGCTCGCCGGTGCCGGGGGAATCGTGGAAATCGATCTGCAGTCCCGGGGAAGTATGCGGTATTTCGAGTTCCCCCACGGGATGGGTGGTTCGACACACATGGTGCTCGCGACCCCTGACAAACGGGCGTTGATTGCCTCCAGCGCCAACATCGGCCAGATCCTCGTCATTCCCCGAAAAGAGGCTGGCTACGATTTCGGCTCGTTTCGACGTATCGCCACCTTCAACTCACTGGGAGCGCCGATACTCGGTACCGATGCGCAGACGGCCATGTTCGATTTTCTGGACAACGAGCACATCATCTGCCAGTACAACCGCAAGCTGGTGTCGGTCAATCTGGAAACGGGCGCGCTCGACGTGTTGGTGGACATTGCAGAGCAATTTCCCGAGCGCGCAAATTTCTTGCACCAGATCAGCGTCACGGAACGCTGGGTCGTCGTGGACGAAGTGGTGAAGGGCGGGATCTTCGTCTGGGACAGACACAGCGGTGAGCTCGAGTTCCATGGCGATGGATTTCCGGGCGGCCATCATCTCGTCTACACCAACGAAGACGGCCACACGATTGTGTTGAGGCCTTCATTCGGCTTCCAAAGCCAGCACGTGCACCTGAAGGTCGATGACAACTCCATGTCTTTCTACAATCTCGACACCGGACATGTGGAGACGCGCTGCTACTCTTGGGAGGTCGAGAATCATCATCCCATCGACCTCCGCGTCGAAGACGGCTACCTCTACGTGTCATTTGCGATTCCCGGGTCCGTGTGCAAGATCGAGCTAGCGAGCGGTCGAGTTGTCGCACGTTTTTCGGCACGGCCCTTCGTCCTGACCCGTTACCTGAGCATGCTGCTCGACGGCATCTACTACGCGATCGATTACGGCACCATGCGCAACCGCCACGACACATCGGAGTTGACATTTCCCGTGTTTGCGCACGCGTTTTTGCTCGGTCGGACTGCCGGCACCCGTGCCGGATTCTTCACCATGGAGGTTCGGAAGGAGTCCGATGATATCTATGCCTGTCACCGGGGCCTCAACACCCTCTACTGCTTGAGCAAGGAAGGACTGCAGTTGAAGTGGTCGACGCCTTTGCCCTCGCGCAAGGGGAACAGCCAAAGTCAGATAAAAGGCCTGCTCTACAACCACTTCCCGTATTTCGCGCGGTGCTTGGGGGTGCATCATGGGACCGTGGTGGAGACTTGAGCGCGTCGAGGACTCGTTGAGCGCCAGCCCATCCCGTTGAGAAGTCTTTCCGTTGTTCGTCGATGCAACTGGGCATTTGGCCGAACCGGAATTTTTCGAGCCGCCATGGCGGCGATCCCGATCAACCATTCCGACAACGGTCCGAAGGAGGATTCTCGAGATGTTTAGCTCTACTGAAATCGTGATCGAGAAGTTCGTCGAGCGCCTCGACTGGGCCTACCGAGCAAGTTTCGGAGGTGCGCAGCCCGAGTGTTGCGAGGCGCTATCAATCATCTCGCGAACCGCACTGGAGCGGATAGCCGATACCGATGCGCTTTATCACGACATCGAGCACACCATCATGGTCACGCTGGTCGGCCAGGAAATTCTCCGCGGCAAGATGATCAAACGCGGTGGTGTCGCCCCGCAGGACTGGCTGCATTTTCTGGCAGCATTGCTGTGCCACGACATTGGATACGTCCGGGGCGTTTGCCTGGCCGATCGTGCTCCGGCCTTTGTTGTGAACCAGGCGAAGCTGCTTCGAAAACTGCCGCGTGGTGCCTCAGACGCTGCTTTGACTCCTTACCACGTCGACCGGGGCAAGCTGTTCGTTCGTGAGCGCTTTGCGGACACCCCATCTCTGGACGTCGAGCGCCTGGCCGCCGCCATCGAGCTCACTCGCTTTCCCGTTCCCGAGGACGGTGACCACGACGAGACGGACACCGAAGCAGGCCTGGTGCGCGCCGCCGACCTCATCGGGCAGCTCGCAGATCCTTACCAGCTACGCAAAACGACCGCACTGTTCTGCGAGTTCAGGGAGACAGGTACGGCAGAGAAGCTCGGTTACACAACGGCGGCGGATCTGAGGGAAGCCTATCCGAAGTTCTACTGGCGAGCGGTCAGGCCCTACATTGGCGACGCACTGGACTACTTGAGGCTGACGCAGGAGGGTAAACAGTGGGTCGCCAATCTCTATTCCCACGTATTCGCAGTCGAGCACGAGGAGGCAAGCCTGGGCCCCGAAACGACACGCGGGCGATAGGGCGTTTGTTCCACCCGGATTCCCATTTGCCTGCATGGCTCACTGATTCGAGTTGTCGGCGGCACTTGCGTCGACAACCAAACTAGATGGCTTGTCCGCAATCAACTGACACGAGGCAGGCAAGGTGCGCCAAGTCCTTTTCACGGGCGCGGGGAAGGCGGATCGTGCGGCTGTCGCATCCACGACCCACTGGTCGAGATTCTCGTTGCAGCCGTTGCCATGGGGCTGCGCTGCTTGGCGCACACAGTCTGGACTGTCCGAGGGACAAGCCAAGCGCACGTGAAAATGCTCGTCATGGCCCCACCATGGACGGAGCTTACGCAACCAGGCTCTCTTTGCGGGTGGCTCGGAGCGGCAGAGCGCCCGTTTGATGACAGGGTGAACGAAAATGCGCTCTACGCGTGGCGAGTCGGCCGCCATCCGGAGCAGCGCCGACACACGTGCACTAAGTGATCCCGCAATCAGTCTCCCTTGTGAGTGATCAACCACCGACATCACCCGCGGAGACTCGACTTCGGTATCGGGTACGGGACCGGACAAGTACCATATGTCTACGTCGAGGCCGTTCTGATGACTGGCGTGGCCGAATGCCATCGGACCGCCCCTGGCTTGGGAAAGGTCTCCCACCACGAGCGGGGCCAGACCCAGAGCTTCGACCCGTGCGCCCAGTGTTTTCACGAATTCGACCGTATCGGGATATCCAAAGTATCTGTGTCGATTCATGCGCACGACCTGGTAACCGGGCCCGCTGGGTGTCAGGGCGACTGCTCCTTGCAAACATCCCGCCGCGTAGCTACCGATGACTCGCGGTGCCCCCGACGCGGGTGCACGCATGGCCGCCCAGCCGGAGTCGGCATTCGAGGCGCCAGTACCAAGCAGCGCCAGGCACAGGAATAACCCTCGCGACCAGCGTAGCCGAGTTTTTCGTTCAGAGTCGGCGCGACGCGAGGTTCGACCGCATCGTAGTTTCATTGGTTCGGGCTCCTCCGTTCCGCCCGGCCCCGCTGCGGATACTATAAGCCCGAACGATCATGCAGCGACAGAGGTCGCCCGACATTGGACGCACCCGAAATGTCGCGCACCGCGTGATCGGCTGGAACTTGCGGCTGCCAAGCTATTGCGCACTCGATGGGAGTGTCGACACGAGCGCTCAGCCGACGCATGATTCGGTCGCTGCAGGCCCCACTCTGTACGGCCTTTGCGAACGCCCACTCCTCAGTACACCGACGGCACGAACATCTCCGGTGGATTGGGAATCCGAACATAGTTGGGATCGCGTGTGCGTTCGGGCAGTACAACCGTATCGCGCTTTATTTCGCTGTAGGGTACGACACTGAGCAGGTGGCTGATGCAATTGAGACGGGCGCGCTTCTTGTCGTCTCCTTGAACTACCCACCACTTGGCCTCCGGGATGTGCGTGCGTGCGAACATCTCCTCCTTGACTTTGGTGTACTGCTCCCAGCGCCGCCGTGACTCCATGTCCATCGGGCTCAGTTTCCACTGCTTGATTGGGTCGTGGTTGCGCATCTGGAATCGCAGATGCTGTTCTCGGTCAGTGATCGAGAACCAATACTTGACCAGGATGATGCCCGAGCGAACCAACATCTTTTCGAACTCTGGAACGGTTCGGAAAAATTCCTGAACCTCCTCCTCCGTACAGAAACCCATGACCCGCTCAACGCCCGCGCGGTTGTACCAGCTGCGGTCGAACAGGACGATTTCGCCGCCCGACGGCAGGTGCGGCACGTAGCGTTGAAAGTACCACTGTGTCCGTTCGCGCTCGTTGGGCGCTGGCAGTGCCGCAACCCGGCAGCCGCGCGGGTTCAGGCGTTGGGTGATGCGCTTGATGACGCCACCCTTACCGGCCGCATCGCGTCCTTCGAAGAGCACCACGAGCTTGAGCTTGTTTTCGACGACCCAATCCTGAAGCTTGACCAATTCGCGCTGCAGCTTGAATAGCTCCCTGAAGTAGTCGCGCCGTTCGAGCGTCTCGGGCTCGGGGCTCTCGGTGAAATGATCCAACAGCTTCGACAATCGCTCGTCGTCGATCTCCAGTTCCAACTCCTCATCAAAACTGTCAGCTACCTCCGCGTCGATGCGACATTGCAGGTCGGCGCTCGTTCCGGCCTTGTTATCGGTCATTGCACACCCCCCGTCGTTTCACCGTGGTGAGTTCCCCGCGCACCCCAGTGCGCCACGCGTTGCTTTCCATGGATTCGTATCGGGGCCACCTCTGCTCGAGGCGCGCCAAACTGGACTCTCTGCATAGTGGCAACTTACCAGAACGTGGGCCGCATCTCGAAGGGTGCTCCCTGGCTTGGCTGGTACGCGGGCGACAAGTCACGGTCCGAATGGTGGACCCGCATCAAGATTCTGCCAGGTGCGATTGCCAGGCTTGATCATTGCCCGAACCCACTGCGCTACGGATAGGCCGTTGGCGCCCACTTCGTAGACTCGCTGATTGCTGGCGATGAAAGTGTGCAAACTGCCTGCATCGATGAAAAAGCGGTAGCTGGGCAAAGATGCAGTGGCCGCCGTCATTCGCGACATTGCGGCGTACCATTCCCCGGCCGTCGCTGCATCCGCCGGGAAGACGCCTTTCATCAGGCCGTAGAACAAGATCTGCACCGAATCGAGATTTGTAGTGAGGGAGGCCATGTGCGCGTTGGGCTGGTAATCGGCAAGCGCTGCGAACAACGAGGGCACGAAACCATTCGGAAAAGCCGCGCCCTGTACGAAGAATTGATTGTTGAAACCGCGTACCCAGGAGGGGAAATTTCCTGGGACGCCCCAAGTCTCCGATCCAGGGTTGCCCGGGTTGTAGAGAGCAGTGGTATAAAAGTTTCGGGTGAGAACGCCGATGGCGGAATCCGAAACCAGATTGTGGTTCGCCTTCGGTGTGAGTTGGGCGATATAGGCGAAGGCCAAACTGGCGCCATAGCCCCCAGCGCTGAGGCCCGCTACCGTTACGTGGCGCGCGCGGCTCAGGTCGACCCGGTAATTGGCGCGCCCATATTTCTGAAGCCAGTCCAACACGCCCAGGAAATTGTCCGTGCCGCGGTGGCGAATAGTCCAGCGGAGCCGATTGTTCGGCTCCAGGTCGAGTACATAGGTCGTGTCCTTCGACCCCCAGAAAATATCGGCGCTGCAGTAGGGGATGAAGATCTTTGTGTAATTGCGGAACGGATTTTTGGAATTGTGGTTGCTGAAGATGCCTCCTGCGCTTGCAATGGTCCCGGGAATACCATTCAGGGAAACCGTATACGTAGAATTGCCGGATAGGGGCGAGCCAATGCAAGTGGCCGCGTCCCAACAGGCGCCACCGCCGTCGAGCGCGATGAGCACCTTGTTTGGGTTGCCCCGCTGGACAAAAAAGTAGTAGTCCGTGCTGGCGGGTACCGGGCCCGCCTCGGCCATTTCGGGACCACCGGAGCAAGATGGGTGAAGGACACGCGTGCTGCCATCGGGCAGCTGTGTCTTGATGGGTCCATTAAGGGGAATCCGCTCCCACCCCTTCTCGCGTCCTTGCGCAACATTGACGAAAAAGAGTGCCGTCACCAGGAGCAACGGCATGCCGAAACGTGTCAGAGTGTGCACGGTCTTGGTCTCCGTTCTTTATTGTTTGTTTCTTTATTGTTTGTTGTGGCGCTTCGCCAATCGATCATGCTTGTTGATCGTTTCCGATCAGTCCAGTGCTCCGTATCGGAACCGCCGCAACCGCACGCGCATCCGGAAGTCGGGGAGGGATGCAGCCCTGGTAAGCGTGTGGGGCTGATTTCCTTCGCTGCGGTTTCTTACCCGTCGTGGCCACTGACACCGATGTAGGTTCTCGGGACCCGTGGCGGCCGTCGGGTTACCACTTCGTATCCAATGGTGTCGCAGGCAGCCGCCACTTCGTGGACCCGCACCTGCGATCCCCAGAGTTCCACCGGATCACCGATCCGAATGTCGTCCATGCCGGTCAGGTCGACGGTGAGCATGTCCATCGACACCCGGCCCACGACCCGAGTCCGTCGTCCTTTGACCGCGACCGGTGTGCCGTTCGCCACGGTGCGGGGGTAGCCGTCGCCGTATCCCGCTGCCACGACCCCGACGCGCATCGGGCGGTCGCAGCGAAATCGGCCGCCATAGCCGACCGGTTCGCCTGCCTCCAGGTGGCGCACGGCGATGATCGCAGATGTCAGCACCATCGCCGGTCGAAGTTCGTCCGCTGTCGCCACCGAGTCGGAAAACGGCGTGATGCCGTAGAGCATGACACCAGGGCGAATCCAATCGCCGTGGGTCTCGGGCCAGGCCATTACGGCGGCCGAGTTGGCAAGGCTGCGTAGCCCGCGCAGACCAGCCGTGGCCTCATGAAATCGTTGAATCTGGCAGCGTGTGTAGTCGCATTCAGGCTCATCGGCGCGCGCGAAGTGGGTCATGAGGACGAGTTCGGCGACCTGGGGTGCTGTTGAAAGCCGGGCATGGGCCGTGCGCAATTCCTCGGCGGTCATGCCGAGGCGATGCATTCCGGAATCGAATTTCAACCAGACCGAGAACGGCCGCCGCACCCTCGCCGCCAGTAGGGCTTCGACTTGACCTGGTTCGTGCACGGCCGTGCTGAGCCCATGGCGGTCGATCGCGTCGATTTCGTCGCTCGAGAAAAATCCTTCCAAAAGCAAGATCCGATTGTCTATGCCTGCCTCGCGGAGTTCCAGCGCCTCTTCGATGCAGGCGACGCCGAACGCGTCCGCTTCGCCAGCCAGGGTGCTCGCCACCGTGACGGCACCGTGTCCGTACGCATCCGCCTTGACCACCGCCACGGCCCGTGAGGTCGGAGCGAGGCGCTTCGCGTAGCGGTAGTTGTGGCGTATCGCATCCAAGTCGATGGTTGCAAGAGCTGCTCTTGCCATGAACGGGCTCTCCTTCGATGAGCCAAAAAGTGGGCTGGCCGGAGTCGACCCACCGTGATCGCGTTGTCAGCCGTCCGTAGGCTCGGCAGCCTGCATGGCTGTCGAGCGCTCGAAGAATTCCCGGGTGAGACGATAGATCATCGGGCTTGGAACCAATAGGCGGGCCTTCGACCTGTCAGCTATGGGGCAGGTGCCGCCGCGGGTACAGCGCTCCCCGAGAATTCCCAGCAAATCATTGTGACGAATAGCTTGAACTACGGTTGCACCGGCCCGGTGCAGCGGCCCGCGCTAAAGCACAAGCACGGCGTCCACTTCGACCATGGCGTTTTTCGGCAATGCCGCCACGCCGATTGCGGCACGGGCCGGATAGGGCGCTTCGAAGAAGCTGGACATCACCTCGTTGACCACGCCGAAATTCGACAGATCGGGCATGTAGATCGTCAGCCTGACGGCGTCGGCGAGTGAACCACCGGCGGCAGCCGCCACGGCGGAGAGGTTGTTGAATACCTGCTCGGCCTGAGCGCGAAATCCGCCCTCGACCAGGTCCATGGTCTTGGGATCGAGTGGTATCTGGCCAGAGATGTACACGGTGTTTCCGGCTTTTACGGCCTGAGAGTATGGGCCGATGGCCGCCGGGGCCGCATCGGTATGAATGATCTTCTTGTCGGACATTGAGTGGGCTCCATTTGGCGTGATGGGTGAACGTGATTGAAGCATAGGGACTGCGGCTGGTACGGCCGCCGTCACTTTGCCAGGGAGTTCGAGGCCGCATACTTGGCATCCCCGCCATGCGCCCTCGCGGCGCATTCAGTTTGCGCTGGGCTGGGAATAGGCATAGCGATCCAGGGTCAGCCCATCCAGGCTGATTTCGGGTTTCTCGCCACTGACGACGTTCGCCAGAAGGCGACCCGACCCGCATGACATGGTCCAGCCCAATGTGCCGTGTCCGGTATTCAGATACAGGTTGGGAATGGGTGTGGGGCCCACGAGTGGCGTACCGTCGGGCGTCATGGGTCTCAATCCGGCCCAGAATTCGGCTTTGGCCGGATCGCCGCCGGTTGGGAACAGATCCGACACCACGTGGTTTACCGTGTCGCGCCGGGCGTCCCGTAGGCTCAGATCGTGGCCGGTCAACTCGGCGGTGCCAGCAACTCGAATTCGGTCGCCGAGCCGGGTCACGGCGACTTTGTAAGTCTCGTCCATGATGGTCGAGACCGGAGCGCCTTCCGGGTCATCGATCGGAATGGTCAGAGAGTAGCCCTTGACCGGGTAGATGGGCAGTCGAAGTCCAATTGGTCTCAGCATTTGCGGAGAGTAGCTTGCCAGCGCCACGATATATGCGTCCGCCTGTTCCGGGCCGTTTTCCGTTTCAACGGCGGTAATGGTGCCGTTGCCTGCCCGTAGGCCCGTAATTTTAGTGTTGTAACGGAACACGGCGCCCAAGTTCTCCGCAATCTTGGCAAGCGATTGCGTGAACTTGAAGCAGTCGCCAGTCTCGTCGAGCGGCAGTCTCAGGCCGCCGGCAATCTTATCGCGTACCAGCCGCAGTGCGGGCTCGGCTTCGACGCAGCCATCCGGGCCCAGCATTTCGTAGGGCACATTGAGTTGCTCGAGGACGGCAATGTCCTTCTTGGCACTTGCGACCTGGGCTTCTGTCCGAAACAACTGCAGGGTCCCGCGGGTCCGATCGTCATAGCTGATACCGGTGTCGGCGCGCAATTGCTGAAATACCTCGCGGCTGTAGTTCGCCAACCTCATCATGCGGCTCTTGTTGATTTCGTAGCGTGCCGCTGTGCAGTTTCGGAGCATGCGCAGAATGAATACCCACTGGGCCGGATCGAGCTGGGGGCGCACCACCAGCGGCGAGTGCTTCGACAGCAGCCATTTGACGGCCTTCATTGGAACACCCGGCCCGGCCCAGGGTGCCGAGTAGCCTGGAGACACCTGGCCCGCATTCGCGAAGCTGGTCTCGAGCGCCGGCTCGGGCTGCCGATCGAGGACGGTCACCTCGTGCCCCCCCTTGGCCAGGTAATAAGCGGTGCTGACTCCGATTACGCCGCTGCCGAGAATCGCCACCCTCATCGTGCCCCTCCTGTTTCATTCGCCGGTGAGTCTCGAGTGCGCCCGGACGTTGCATCGGGATCCGGAATTTTCGCGGAGGGCCGACCAGCGCAGCTTGTGCGATCGCGCGGGATGGGCGGCCAGGACCCGCGAAAAACCGGATAGTGTCCACGGT
Organism: Candidatus Competibacterales bacterium; assembly: GCA_041587415.1. GTDB lineage: Bacteria > Pseudomonadota > Gammaproteobacteria > Competibacterales > JAHEDQ01 > JBFGYN01. Next base: position 11,628 of record JBFGYN010000007.1, read on the forward strand.
GACAGAGTGTCACTGGCCAACACAACTACCACTCACGGATTTACTTAACGTTATGGTGCAAGCTAGAGCGTCCTGGTGCAAAGTTCGCGTTAGTTTGTAGGAATGGTTTCTTTATTTCTGAAGAAAATGAAGAAATATTTGCAACCGATCCAAAATTTGACGGATTTCCTCGCCCGAGTCTTGGGCATACCCGTCGTGACCGGGTGCCGGCGTTTGCTCGAACCCACCGGGGGCGGAAATTATCAGAAAGCGATTCGAAGAGAAATCGAGCCGCCATAACTCCACACACCCGAGTGATCGCCAAAGGCCCGGCCTGCTTCGAAGGCCGATGCGGTCAAATGGAGCTCCACGGTGTCCCATTCCTCCAATGCCAGGACTGCATCGACCTCCTGACCGAGTTCTCGATCGTTCCCGTCCAGGGTCACCTCGAGTCGGGAATCGCGAAGTGAGGTGGCGGGCTCGCCGAGTCGGTACTGGTGGTAGACGAGGTCCAAAGAGCTGGATTCCATGAGCGACAGTCCGAATCCGGCCGTCAGGATCCGCAGGTTCGACAATTCCGGGTCAAGCAGTACACCATAGTTGGAAAATCCCTCGACCCCGCCGAACCCCGCCTCGTTGGAATGAAATCCGGTCTGGCGGAAGGAGCGGTCGGCTCCTTGATCCGGTGTCGAGTCGCCCGAACCGTATGCGAAGCCGGCGAATAGCCGCGGCTCCCAGGGCTTCGGGAGAATCCAGGTGACACCCATGTCGATCGCCCAACCGTCCACGTCTCGTCGCGACACACCGTCGACGACACCTCGGCGATTCGTCAGGTCCTCGAAGTCGGCGACCCGTTCGTCGCCGTTGACCAGTGCGGTGTCCAACCAGTAGCCGAGGATTGCCTCTGAGTCGAGCTGCGCCGCGCCCGTCAACCTCGCGCCGAACCAAGTCAGCCTGGCATCGAAGTCGTCCTGTCGGTCGATCTTGACCACTTGACCGGGAACCTCGCGGGACGATCGGTCGTCTTGATGCAGTAGGAAAAGTTCCGCGGCGTGATTCGGGCTCCAGTCCCAGGAGATTTCGCCCAAGATGCGAACCACGCTATCGTTTTCGGGTGCGACGCCAGTCTGGTCGCTGCGGTTCGCGCCCAGCTCGTGCGCCACACTCAAGGCTATTTCGAAGTCATCCGCCTCGTAGGACGCGCGTACCGCGTCCAATTCGTCGTCCCACCACCAACGCCGGTCGTCTTCGAAGGACAGTCGACCGAAGTCCACGTTCAACCCGGTACCGGCGACATCCTCGCCGTAGATCCACATCTCTCCACGCTCGATGAAAATGTTCGATGTGTCGTCGAACGTGTCCCTGAGCAGGTCTTCTTCCATTCCCAAACGAAGCTGCGCAAAAAAGGAGAGAGGCGGTCCGAAGGTGTAGAAGCCCTCTAGCTCCAACTGCTGCTCAAAGAAAACCTGGTCGGGCTCCTGCACATCCTCGCCCAAGACTCGGCGCTTGACACCGTTTATGATCACCTCGTATTCGCCACCGATTGTCAGTGGGCGGCCGGCAACATCGATACTGAGCGGGTCCTCGGGGCGCGGCTTGTCTTCGCGTTCGGTTAGGCGGCTGCGAAGATCCTCCGCCGGTATCTCGGCCCGCTTCGAAGAATCTTGCGCGCCGCCGGCGTCCGCCGCGAGGGCACCGAAGCACGTCAGGTGCCCGCAGATGCTGCCCATTAGCAGGACGACTCGAGCATGCTGGCCTATCCGGGAACGGTGAGCGGATTCGGGCAACGCGCTTGTTTGATGTGCTCTCGTCACGCTCGGACTCCGAGACTCGATTTGTGAAGCGTAGCGGGCGGGGGGCTTCGAACCAAACCTTTCGCACGTCTCGTGTTCAAACTGGGCATGCGCTCCGAATCGCTCCGGCCGCCGACCCATTGCGCAGCCGGCGGGGCGATAACATGCGTGCCAGCGGAGGTAACCTGCAAATGAAGCATCGTAGTAGATTGATTTTGGCGGGAGTGCTCGCGGCGACACTTTTTTCTGGCGGCCAATCCATTGCCCTCGATGAGAATAGCTACACGGGCGACAAGGCTTCGGACATGATGATCGACCTCGTCGTGGTAAGGCCCATCGGGTTGGTCGGAACTGTCATCGGCGCTGCAGCGTTTGTCGTTGCACTGCCGTTCACGATCCCAACGAACAGCGTTGGTGCGTCAGCGCGTGGGCTGGTTGGCGAGCCCGCCGAGTACACGTTCAATCGCCCGCTCGGGGAGTTTCGTGTGTGTGGGGCAGACCGCCACCCTTGCGGCGCCCGGTGACCGGCGGGTCCCTCTCCGTTCGTCTACGGAAGCGCTCGACGATTCCATCCTGGAATGGCCAATGGGCGGCGAACAAAACCGCCGTTTGTGTTTGCCTCACGCAATCGACAAGCGCCCGTGACGGCTCCGACGATATATCCCCGTACACGCGAGAACGGAGCATTGATGGAAGTGTCCTCAGCGAAAAGCGGGCTCGTCGAAACTCCTCAGCTTGCGCGAGTGTAGCTGGTCGATGCCGGACCGCTCGAGCGATCGGATCGTTTCCAGGCCGATGATCAAATGTTGGCTTACGCGGGTTTGGTAGAAGGCGTTCGCCATACCCCGGAGCTTGAGTTCCCCGTGCATCGGCTTGTCCGACACGCACAGCAGTGTCCCGTACGGTACCCGCAGGCGTAAGCCGTTCGCGGCGATCGTCGCACTCTCCATGTCCACGGCGATTGCGCGCGACTGGCTGAATCGTTCGTAGAGTTCCCGGTAGCGGAGCTCCCAGTTGCGATTGTCGGTGCTGGCCACCGTGCCCGTGCGCAGGCGGGTTTTCAATTCGACGCCGTCCAAGTCCGTCACCGCGGCGACGGCTTCCTGAAGCGCCACCTGCACCTCGGCAATGGGCGGCACCGGAACCCATAGAGGCAAGTCCTGATCGAGGACGTGGTCCTCGCGGATATAGGCGTGTGCCAGGACGTAGTCGCCCAATTGCTGGGACCGTCGCAGTCCACCGCAGTGGCCGACCATGAGCCAGCAGTGGGGTCGTAGCACGGCCAGATGGTCGGTCAATGTCTTGGCGTTCGACGGGCCGATGCCGATGTTCACGAGGGTGACACCCAGGCCGTCTTCCCTCACCAGGTGATAAGCCGGCATTGCCGGAAGGTGTTTGGGTTCCTTGCCCGTGTCGGTCAGTTGCGCAAAGCGCGGATTCGCCGTTACCAGATTGCCGGGCTGGACCAAAGCGACGTACTCACCAGCGGACTGAATTTGCCCCATCGCGTAGGCCAAAAAATCATCGACATACCTCTGATAGTTCGTAAACAGCACGAAGCCCTGGAAGTAGCGCGGGTCGGTGCCGGTGTAGTGGTCCAAGCGCTGCAGCGCGAGATCCACCCGTTGTGCGGGAAAGAGGGACAACGGGAACGGCTGGCCGGGTCGTGTGCGATAGGTGCCATTGGCGATGGAGTCGTCGATTTGACCGAGGTTTGGCAGATAGAAGATTGACTCCAGCTCCCGGACCTCCTCTGGGCCGAGATCAGCGGTGGCATCCTCGACCGCAAAGGGGAGGGGAATCGGCTGATCGCTGACCCCAACTTGAATGGGGGAGCCGTGGTTACGAATCAGGATGTCGAATTGTTCGCGAAAATAGTCCGCAAACAAATCCGGCCGGGTGACGGTCGTCCCGTGCACTCCCGCGTAGCGCACTGCGCCGTAGGACGGCTGAGTGACGGAGACGAGGCGGTCACGGCCAACCTCGATTCCCACGTAGGGATAGTTTGCGATCAGTTCTGGAAGGGGTTTGTGATTACCTGCCACGAACTGCTCGTGGCGCTCTCGCACCGCCGTGACGGCGTCATCGTAAATTTCCCCGAGCCGCTCGACGGCGTCCCCGGCATCGTCGAACGACTTCAGGTCGTGGATGTTTCCGTGACCGGTGCCCGGCATTGTCGTACCTCATTCAGGGAGCAAGCGATGCAGCAATCTGGTCATCGCACCAGTTTAGACCGTTAGCGGGAAGCGTCACGAGGCATCGCTCCGGACGAGTCCGGTCGAGCCATGGCGCGGCGCTCGTCAAAAGGCTGCGATTCTGCTGCCCGGACCCAACGACACCAGCGCCGTGATGGTCAGCACCGAGAAGACATTGAGCGCGACTCCCGTGCGCGCCATCCGGGCGATTGTGACATGGCCGGTCGCAAACACGATGGCGTTGGGCGGCGTCGCGACCGGCAGCATGAACGCGCAGCTTGCGGAAAGCGCCGTGGCCACGAGCAGCGGTCCGACCGGAACGCCGAGTGCGCCCGCGCTGGCCGCCAGCACTGGAAGCAGGCTCGCTGTGACGGCGGTATTGCTCGTGATTTCCGTTAGGAACACAACCAGGCCCGCCACTGCCAGGACGACCAGCAGCAGCGGGGCCCCGGCCAGACCGGACAAGCCGGAGGCGATCCATGTGTCGACCCCATGGCGCCCGATGGCGTTTGCGAGCGTCAAGCCGCCGCCGAACAGAATCAGGATCTCCCACGGTAGGGTCTTCGCAGTTTGCCAATCCATCACCCTTACCCCAGCGCCTTTCGGGATAGGGATGACGAACAGGGTCAGCGCCGCGGCCATCGCAATCACGGCATCGGTGATTCCAGTAAGCCCAGTCAGGGAAACGATCTGCGGTCGCAGCAACCATCCGCAGACCGCAGCCGCAAACACGACGAATACGGCACGCTCTCCCGCCGAAATCGGGCCGAGCGCCTTGTATTGCTCAGCGAACAGGCGGCGACTTCCGGGTAAGGCCAAGGGCATTCGGCGGCACGCGAACCGGGTTAGATAGAACCAGGTGAGCGGAAGCATGATTGCGGTAAACGGAAGGCCGATCGCCAGCCATTGCAGCATGCCCACCTCCGTCCCGTACTGTTCACGAAGGAACGCAGCGAGCACCAGGTTGGGCGGTGTGCCGATCAGGGTGGCAACGCCGCCAATGGACGCCGAATAGGCGATGCCCAGCATCAGACCGACCCCGAGATCCGCTGCCCCCGGCCCCTTCGGCGCGGGGTTTTCGGCGCCTGCCGGATTCAGGGTATCGAGCAGACTCGCCGCGACCGGTAGCAGCATGATCGCGGTTGCCGTATTGGAAATCCACATGCTGAGAAGGGCAGTTGCCAGCATGAAGGCGCCAATGAGGTGCCGGGTGTCGTTGCCGGCGGCCTTGAGAACGAATAGGGCGATGCGCCGGTGAAGGCCCCAACGCTGCATGCCGAGCCCGAGGATGAAACCGCCCATGAAGAGAAAAATCAGGCTGTTGGCGTATGGTGCGGCCGTCTCGTCGGCGCTCGCGACACCTAGGAGCGGGAACAGCACCATCGGCAACAAAGCCGTCCCCGCGAGCGGGATCGCTTGAGTGAGCCACCAGCCCGCCATCCAGACTGCCACGGCGGCGGTTGCGCGGCCGGCTTCGGAAAGCGTGCTGCCTTCGCCGCCCGTCACCGAAAACACGGCAAGCGCAAGCAGCGGGCCCGCGGGTAGGGCGATCTCGCGGGCGCCGAGTTTTCGCCAGGTCACGCGAATGCCCGCCGAGGACGTGAAGTGTATGCTGAGGCCATCGCGAGCAGGGTGGGTCCAGTTGATTTGTCTCGCCCGCTGCCACCGCTGCCGTTATCCGAGCTGGCGGGCGCCCATTCCAGCTATAGCATACCGTGCCGATTTCGCCGGAGTGGCAAGATGCCTGAATTGCCTGATGTCCAAGTTTACACGGAGCGCTTGCGTGTGTTCATCGGTGACACGCAGCTGGAGCGCATTCGTCTCGCGAGCCCATTCGTTTTACGCTCGGTCGAGCCGGCCACCCGGGAACTCGAAGGCAAGCGAATCACCGGCATTCAGCGCTTGGGAAAACGCCTCGTGATTGGCGTCGGCGGAGACGACTTCATCGTGATCCATTTGATGGTTGCCGGGCGCCTGCACTGGAGGCGAGCGAACAGCGCGATTCCCAAGGGTAGAGGCCTTGCCGCATTCGACTTTCGCACCGGAACGCTGATCCTCACCGAGGCCGGAAAAAAGAGGCGCGCATCGATTCATCTGGTACGAGGAACGACAAAGCTTGGTGAGTTCGATCCGGGTGGTCTGGAGTTGCTTAGTGCGGATGTGTCTCAGTTTGGAGCCGCGCTGCGGAGGGAGAATCACACGCTCAAGCGTGCATTGACGGACCCCAGAATCCTGAGCGGTATCGGCAATGCTTACTCGGACGAAATTCTTCACCGGGCGAGAATGTCGCCGTTCAAAAACTCCGCGACTTTGACAGACGAAGAATCTTCCCGGCTGTTCCATGCCACGGTGGACACCCTATCCGAGTGGACGGATCGCATTCGAACCGAAGTCGGGAAAGGCTTTCCCGAGAAAGTGACCGCATTTCGCCAAGGCATGGCGGTCCACGGGCGATATGGCGAGCCTTGCCCGGTTTGCGGCGCGCCCATCCAGCGAATCGTGTACGCCGAGAACGAGGCGAACTACTGTGCAGGATGCCAGACGAGTGGGAAGATTCTGGCCGATCGTGCCTTGTCCCGCCTGCTCAAGGCCAGTTGGCCCAAGACGCTCGACGAGCTGGAAAATCGCCGATCGAAAATGGATTAGGGGCCGTCGAATCGCGCATACGTCGAGGCTGGCGCAGGCGATTGTGCGAGCAAATGTCGGCTCCGCGGCCACCCAACAACACTGACACGACCAGTAACGACGGCTCAAAAGCGAGGTGCCGTCCGGTTTACCCGCGCACCGCCAGCCATGCCCATCAGGTCACCCATGCGACCCTCGTACCGTTGCTGCGCCGGATCACTCAACTGATCCAACTCCCATTGCGATTCACACAGCAATCCAGCATTTCGAGCCTTTTGTGCCGGGTCCAACGGTTCGCCACGCTTGGCCGTCCCGTCGAGCATCGAGTTCCGGTCCTTCCCGGTCGAGGATGCACGTCGCTTCGCTGCGTTCGCGAAGTACCTCGCAGCCCAATCGAAGAATACGATCCAAGCAGCCCAACCGGCCGCGTAGATGGCCACCGCCAGCACGCTCATCAACGCAAAATCGGTCCACATGATCTAGGCATCCCGAGTAAGAGGAAAGTCAGATGGCAAAGTGAATCGAAACGAAGAGCCAACTGAATTGCGCCGGAGCGTAGCAACCCGTGCTGCGGATTTCTGTGAATTAATGTCACAGAAGGCTGGCTTGCACCGTCTGCCGGGCCTCCGGACGAGGGTACGACTGTGGGGGTTCCGAGCGCGTGCCTGAGCGAGAAATTGGCGCAGGCCGAATTAAGCGGAGTCGCGGCGGATCCGCGGTACCCCCGAGCAAGCTTCACCGGGGTGTTTCATCGCCGCCTCCACCACGGCGTGCCTTTGCGCCAGCCTGCGCGTACCGTCGGAGCGAGCTTGCTCGCAAAGGACCGGCCGCGGCTTCGCCGGCTAGCCGGCACCTGCAGGGAGCCGCGATCACCGGCTTTCTTGGTGTGCTACCCGGAAGGCGGCGCATACTGGGCGAAGACTTCGGCCCCCGTCAAGTTCTCAGTCTCGTTTTCGAAGCTGTAGTACGACGGTTTCTCATCGATGAAAATCTGATGGTCGAATACCAGTGCGTCGTCCATGCCAAACAGTCCCGCCGGCGCGATGTATTGTTTTGTATCTTTCAGCCTGTAAAACAGATGGGTGCCGCACTTTCTGCAGAATCCACGTTCAGCCCATTCCGATGATTCGAACACCGAAATGTCTCCCTCGCCTTCTAGTGAGACCTCCGTCCCGCAGTCAACGGCCATCAGCGGGCCGCCGCCCCAGTTTCTGCAGAAACTACAATGGCATGCGCCCACTTTCTTGCTCATCTTCCTCGCCGTGATACCGGTTGCGCCACAGAGGCAGCGTCCGCTTGCGTTCGTGACATCTGACATGTGTCTCTCCTTCATCGCGTGTCGGTTTGATGGAAATCGAAATTCGAGCGTCTCGCCGAGCGCGCAGTGCCTGCGCCTCAGGCCGGGCCGCCGGGCACCCCGACCATCAGATCCCAGGTGTGACCGTCGAGGTCTTCGAAGGCGTGGCCGTACATGAAACCGTGGTCCTGTGGGTCCCGCGGAGTGGTTCCACTAGCCGCGACCACCTTGACGTCTGGATCATTAAGTTCCTCGCCACGACCGCAGGAGGAGGACACGACGATTTCGGTGCACTTTGCTGTGTCGCAAAGGGCCTTTTTGGTAAAAGTCTGGAAGAATTTTTCGACCCGGAGCATGACGTTGATGTCAGGCTCGATAACCATACAGGCTGCAGTTTCGCCCGTGAACGTCGGTTCGAATTTGAATCCCAGGGCACCAAAGAGCGCCTTCGCCCGCTCAAATGCTGGACCGGGAGGTTAACGTAAATTTGTCTTGGCATGGCAGCCGGCCTTCATTTGCGGCGCTGTGATGAGGTTCGAGGCGGGTCAATCATGGGCAGTCCAATAATCATAGCCACCGAAGTGCCGAAGGTTGTCTTCCACACGGGGTCTCTGGGCCACGCCGGTGCCCGCTGCCGCGCACTTGGGCACTGGTTGCCGATCGGCGTCGGTGCCGTTCAGCCGCCCCGTACCTGAGCCACTTCGCCAGGTTACGGCTCGACAATCGGGGTTGCCTTTTCCGAGGAGACGAAGATCACGGCATCCGTGGCGGCGACGACATCGTGCTCCTCACCGGGGCTCGTGAACAGATAGTCTCCATGCTCCAAGGCCGCACTGCCGATCGTGACGGACCCGGACAAGACCACCACTTCTTCTGTGCCATGGTGTGCATGACGCGGAAACCGGGAGCCTCGGGACAATCGCACGAATGACGAGCGGCCGCCCTGGTCGTTGGTTCGCAGCAGAGCGCGCTCGATTCCGGGGAAATCGGTCGGTTTCCAATCGAGGTCAGCGTCTTTCTGTAGCAACATCTTCCACGCCCTCGTAGTTCGGAGAGATCAGCGCAATGTAGGTCACGGTGACTACGGCGACGGCGCCGCCAGCCCGTGACCAGCGGCATACGCGAAACCGAGCTCCGCTGACACCGACCACAGCAAGAACCCGCCAACGGCGACTCCTATCATGCATTGGAGCCGCAAGACTATGGGCGGCCACGATGCGAACCGATCGATGATCTCGATCAACCGGGCGGCCCCGATGATCGGTAGGGCGACGGCGGACAGAAGCAGCAGCACCGCCAGAACCTGAAACGTCGTGGGTGTGTGGGACACCGGGGCGGAGAACCACAACAACGCCGCCAGCAATAGCCGAATGACCACGGCGCCCCAAACACCGGGGCCGAGCATGAAACGACGAACGAACCTTGTTAGGCCCCGCGGCAGCACTAAGCCATACAACGACAATCCGGTGAACAAGACCGAGAATAGTGCAAGGGCTATCACCATGGCCACGGGCTACCCGAATTGCCTCTCGGGCTAGGCATGCCCTGGCACAAGGTTTGCGCCGGTATCAGTCGAAATCGAACAGTTCACCCAAGAAACCGCTGCGCTTTTTCTTCTTGTAGTGCTGGTACTCACCGGCGCCCGGCGGATACGGTCGAGGCGTTCCCCCTCCGTGATTTCGCTGCCCAGCCGGCGCCACGGATCGCTCGACAATTTTGTCCAATTCCCCACGGTCCAACCAGACACCGCGACATTCCGGACAGTAGTCGATTTCTATTCCTTGGCGGTCAGACATTACCAGTGTGGCGTCACGGCAGACCGGGCACTTCATAACATGTTTCTCCAATCGAACGCCTCGGACCGGACCGGCGATTCCTCGCCGCACTGTTGACCGGAATCTTTGGCGACCTTTCAAAAACCCCTGGCGAGTACAATGTCGAAAACACCTCGCCGGCGTTTGCCGTCTTGTTGCAGATCGATCGCCAGGGACGGCTTGTGGCCCGCCCAAGGGTCATTTTCGATGAACGGGTCACCTTTGAAATACAACTGGGTCGTGAGTGGCACATGGAGCGAATCCATCACCCGGAAGTGAATGTGCGCCGGTCGCGTCAATCCCCCGTATTGCTCCAGGCCTGGAAGATTCGGAGGAACGGGGTAGCGTCCGGGCATGATGGTTTCAATCTCGTATCGACCCTTGTCGTCGGTATAGAGCATCCCACGCAAGTGGAACTTGGAGACCTCCGTGAAGTTGCCAGGCACTCGTGTGTCGTATACCCCGGCCTCGTTCGCCTGCCACACTTCCACCAACGCCCTCGGCACGGGTGTTTGGCACTCTGAGCCGAAAACCGTTCCGCTCACGATCAACCTGTCGCCCGGCTCCTCGGGTCCCACCAGCCGGGTTTGAAACGGTGCCCCGAATCGGTAGAAAGGACCGAGTATGTCCGATGGTGTGGGCCGACACGCGTGCTCGGCGGCGGATACAAATCCGGGCAGCAGTGCCCCTCCCAGCATTGTTGCGCACCCGCGCAAAAAGGTTCTTCGAGACCTGCCCATATCCTCTCTGGAAAGCCGCCTTTCGCCCACCTCTGCGTCCTCCTCGGAATGTTGCCGGCACTTCTGGTGCGGGTGTGCCGCTTCCACACTATAGCTCCTACTGTCGGCGGGAAAAGCTCCCCCGGTATCCTCAATCGGTTGTAAAAAACCGGAGCAACTCCTCGCACACGGCCGCAGGTGCCTCCTCAGGCAGGAAATGTCCACAATCCAAGGCCTTGCCCTCTACCTGTCCGGCACGATCGCGCCAAACAGAAAGGAGATCATAGGTCCGATGCACGAATCCTCGTCTACCCGATAGGACCAGCAGAGGACATTGAACCTTCTCGTTCCGATCCTGCTCATCGTGCTCGAGGTCGATGGTGGCCGCTGCACGATAATCCTCGCAGGAGGCATGGATCACGTCCGGCTGACTGAAGCAGCGTACGTATTCGGCCACCGCTTCCTTGGCGAACCGTGCGCCCGGCGCACTCCACCGTTTTAGCTTTTCCCCCAGATAGTACGCGGGATCGGCCCCGATCATGTGTTCGGGGAGCCCGTCCGGCTGGATCAGAAAGAACCAGTGGTAATAGGCGGTTGCGAAATGCTGGTCCGCGGTCTTGAACATATGGCGGGTTGGCGCGATATCCATCACACACGCCCTCTTGACCCGCGCCGGGTGGTCAAGAGCCATCCTATGGGTGACCCTGGCGCCGCGATCGTGACCCGCAACGAAGAAATCATGGTAGCCAAGAGACGCCATCACTTCGACCATGTCCTGGGCCATGGCGCGTTTCGAGTAGGGCGAGTGATCCGGCCTGCTCGGCGGCTTGGCGCTGTCGCCGTAGCCTCGCAGATCGGGGCAAATGACGTGAAATCGCTGCGCTAGGCGCGGCGCGACGGCGTGCCACATGACATGGGTCTGCGGATAGCCATGCAACAGCAGCAGAGGGCTGCCCGAACCCCCATGCACCAAGTTGATTTCCGCTTCGGTGGTGCTGACGCTAGCTTGGTCAAAGTCCGTTCCGAACATCATCGATATCGCCTCGTCCACTAGCCCGGACGCTGCATCGGGATCCGGAATTTTCGCGGCGGACTGGCCAGATCAGCTTCTGTGATCGTGCACAAGTCGATGCGAGACATCGACTTGCCGCGGAATTGCACGAGATGGCCGGCCAGGACCCGCAAAGCAACCCGGATAGCGTCCACGGTCACATAGTGCTACTTGATAGCATACTCGTGAGTGCTTGCTTTGCATAAGGCAATGACCCAATCAGAAGCGCCCTGGTACAACCTCCCGGCTCAATTGCCAATGGTCATTCGGGTGGCGCGAAGTCGATACCGTCCACTCGTCCCGGACGCGCCGCGTACCATGACCGAAGCTCAGCTGCGCTCGAGTAGGGCGTTGAAAACCGCCCACAAGACGGCCAACTCGTGTTTGGGCCCTGATACGCCGGTCCGCGGCCATCACTCCGGTAGGCCGGCCGCCAGGAGAGCCCTGACATCGGCATCGAGGCGGTTCGAGTCCTTGTAGAGCTGGGTTCGTCGCCATGTTGATACCTTAAACTCGGGCCGAGCCGCGAGTAGGCGGCTCGCTTCGGCGCGTGCGTCGTCCGCACGCCCCAAGTCACCGTAGACGATGACGAGATCGATGTGCCCAAAGCCGGGACTGCGGGCGCCGTACTCCTGAAACGCCCGGATCGCCTCCTCGAAGTCGCCAAGCAGTCTGTGGGCGAATCCCAAATCGCCCAAGTACCAGGCGGGACAAATGGGACTCAACCGCATCGCTTTCTCGACCTGGGCCAGCCCTTCCCTGGGAAGGCCGGAAAAGCTCAGAAGGAACGATGCGAACGCAGCGACGTCGGCGGAACCAGGAGCAAGGTCAATGGCTCGTCTAATTTCTGCTACCGCCTCGTCGTGACGGCCCCGCGAGAGTAGCTGCAGTGCGCGAACCATGTGTGCATCCCCATCGTCCGCATCGATGGCGAGGGCCATTCGGACGTACTCTTCCGACCGCTCGAGTGATTTTTGCGGATCGTCCCACCATTCGTCCCGTGCGCTCGCCCAGTGCAGAAGTCCGAGCATGGCATTCAGGGTGGCAGAATGGGGATCCAGCGCCAGCGCCTTCTCCCAGCACCGCCGCGCCCGGCCGACCCCATCCTTTCGGACTGCACTTCGGAAGTATGCGAGTCCCTCGACCCAGTTGTTCCAGGCTTCGACGTTGCTGGTGGTCGTATAGCGAATGCGTGCTTGTTCGCCTTCCGTGAGTTGAACTTGCAGTTCGGTGGCAATGTGCAGAGTTATTTCGTCTTGCACCGAGAAGATATCGTCGAGAGTCCGATCGTATCGTTCTGCCCAGACGTGGCCGCCATCCTTCGCATCGATGAGCTGAACGGACACCCGCATTCGTCTTGCCGCCGTGCGTATGCTGCCGTCGAGAATGAAGCGTACGCCGAGATCCGCCGCGATTCGGCGTACGTCGCGTGTCTGGTTCTTGTAGACGAAGCTCGTGTTGCGGGCAATCACGAATAGGCCGGAGACCTTGGTCAGCGTGGTGATGATGTCCTCGGCAAGGCCATCCGCCAGGTAGTCGAAATCTCGGTTCTCGGACATGTTCGAAAACGGCAGAACGGCAAGCGACGGTTTCTCAGACAATGCGGACGGGGCATCGGCCAGTCTCGCGGTGCTCTGGGCGCCGGCTGCTCCGGCCTCGAGAACCACGCGATACGCGTGCACCGGATCCGCGATGTTCTTTACGGTCCGGGCGCCGATGTCTTGGAAGACGAGATCGAGCTTGCCCCGCACCTGCTCATGGACTGCGGCGGAGACGCAAACCCCGCCCGGCATCGCGAGACTTTCGAGACGCGCCGCGACGTTTACACCGTCGCCGTAGATGTCGTCGCGGTCGACAATTACCTCGCCCAGATTCACGCCAATACGAAACTCGAGGCGTTTTTCCTTTGGAATCTCGCCATTGACTTCGGAGACGGCAGCCTGGACGGCGACTGCCGTCTCGACGGCCGCAACCACGCTCGAGAATTCCGCCAGCACGGCGTCGCCAGCGTAGTGCACGACGCGCCCTCCGCCATCCGCGATCCGCCTGGAGATCAGGTCGAGCGCCGCTGACAGCCGCTTGTGCGTGCCAATCTCGTCGGCACCCGTGAGTTGGCTGTACCGAGCCACGTCGGCGTAGAGAATCGCGGTCAATTTGCGGGTGATGGGCTCTTTGGACATCGTTCTCCGGGCGTGTTGCGCGAGTCCTCGGTCCCGGATCAACGGTTGCCTTCGACAGGCACACCCGAAGACCAAGGTACCGGTTGTGCTGATCGGATGCGTGCCGCCCGGCAAATTTCTGGGGTTAGCCCGGATATTTCA
>JBFGYN010000008.1:0-24703 GCA_041587415.1 Candidatus Competibacterales bacterium
CTTTGCGGCGGTACACTTTGTACGCCAGAACTGAGCCGCTAACTGGACATAAACTTATACCGATCAACCACCTGCGAGCTAGCCGAAGGCCGCCCTGGTGAAATATCCGGGCTAGAGCAACAGGGCCGCAGCTACGGCCGCACCAAGCACGACAACAGAAAAAGCAAACAGCTTCTTCGCCAGCGCGAGCGCTTTCTTGGCCTCGGTGCGCAGTGAGTCGTGACCGGTCGTGTCGGTGCTCGCCTGGGCCCGGGCGACGGCCTCCTCGGCTTCCCGACGAGCGGCTTCCGAGGCAACTTCGGTCGCTTCTCGTCGCGCCACAACTGCAACGTCTTCGGTTTGCCTCGCGGACTCTTGTACCGATTCTCGGGCGATTTCTCGCACCCTACTGGATAGTTCGTCGCCCGTGAGCAGGGTCTGTAGCCGTGTGTCGAATTCCTGGCGCAGTTCGGCTGCCATACGGTGCACGGACTCCTCGGCGACCTGGGCCGAATCGTCCAGACGGCCGGACTCCGTTGCAACGGCTCTGGCGACCGTGTCCGCCTCGCTGCGAGCCACCCGTTGTGCCTCCTCGCGCGCCACGACGGTAGCCGCGTCCACAGCAGCAGCCCGAACGTGATCGCCAAAATCCGGTGGTAGTTCCGCTACGGCCTGCGCTTCATTCGCCGGCGACATGGATTCGAACACCGTTCGGGCCACGCTCTCCATGACCCCGCCCAGCATCTCGCGACCTTGCTCGCGAAGAACCGTCTCGGCAATAGCACGGGCTCGTGCATCGAGCATACTCACGTCGAGCCCGAAGTGACCGCCCGCAGATTCACGCGCACTGGAGGCCTGCACGACGAGGTCGGGCTCGGAGGCATCCAACTCCTCTGCCAGCCGCTGCAGAACATCGGTGATGTTCTCCTCGCTGGCCGGCTTCGTCAGAAAACCGTGCGCGCCGCAAGCTTCCGCCCGATCACGGGCTTCGTCCGAATCCTCGGCAGTGCACATCACGACGGGTATGGCGCTGGTGACCGGGTCGCCAACGATTTGGCGGGTCGCCTCGTATCCATCCGTCTCCGGCATGGTTACGTCCATCATAATGACGTCCGGGCGACTGCCCTTCAAAGACTCGAAAGCCTCGAGCGCGGAGGACGCTTGGCTAACTTGAATGTCGCGCTTCTCCAGCAGCTTGGTCAAAGTGAGACGCGCCAGACGCGAATCGTCGACTACCAATGCCGTTCGTATGGCCATGCATAAAACCTCTGAATGGTGTGGCGAACCACCGTTTCGCGGGCCGAGTGCCGGATGGGGCACCCAGAACATTGCCAATCAAAAGCATTTTTCAGGCCACTAATTCAGAAGGCCGCCCCCATTGCGTGCGTGCCAGATTGCCAACCTCTCGAACCGCTACCGAGAGCATCGACAGATCGGTTGCGCCTGCCGACTTCAGGTCTGCAAAGACACGCTGGCAGTGGGCGACGCTGATTCGGTTTCCGTCCAACCAAGCATGGAGACGCGCCTCGGTGCTGACCTGATCTGCCGTCAGGAACAGTAGGCGCGCGGTCAGTGACCGGAGGTCGGCGAACAAATCTTCTCGCAAGGCTGCCCGGGCACGCTGCTGCCAATGGGTTGCGCGGGGAAGGGCCTGAATCTGGTCGAGGAGCCAAATCAGGTCGAGCGAAGCAACCAACCCGTAGTAGACCTCGGCCACTTCCACGAGCTTGAGATCGTTACTGCTCGCAACATCGGCGATATCGAGTGCGGTGTACAGCGCCTGATTGCCGGCCATGCGCTGGGCCAGATCCGCTGGCACGCCGGCCTCCTCCAAGTCCCTGGTAGCAGATGCCAACTCTTGCTGCGCGCTCCTATGGAGCAGTTTAGGGAGCCGCTCTGCCACCAGGTCTGCGCCCGGGCGTAGTTGCGCGACCGTCTCCGACACGTCGAGCGTCGGCTGCCGGTTGTAGAGAAGCCAAAGCGTCGCCCGGTCGATGAGTCGTCTGGTTTCCCCTAGCATTTGGATCTGGACTCGCGATGCGACCTTGTTGTCCAGGGATTCGATCGCGCGCCACGTGGCCTCCATGTCGAACACTCCGCACGCAGCGGTGTAGGCCCGAGCGATATCCGCTGCGCAGTCGCCGGTCGCCTCGTGACGCCGCATCGGGAACACGCTTCCCATGCGATTGATCATGCCATTGGTGATGGAGGTAACGACTATTTCCCGCCGCAGTGGATGAGACGCCGTGATATCCTCGAAACGCTCTCGCAGTGCCTGGGGAAAATAACCGCGAAGCTCCTCGGCGAAATACGGATCGTCGGCGATGTCCGACTCCAGCAATTCGTCGTACAGCTTGATCTTTGAATGGGCGAGCAGCACGGCCAGCTCGGGCCGCACGAGACCTTCGCCGGCCGTCTCCCTCCCCGACAACTCTTCGTCGTCGGGTAGCCGTTCGAGATGCCGAGACAAGCGCCCCTCGTGCTCGAGGGACCGAATGAGACGAACGTGGTCAGGTAGCAACGTTACCGTTGCTGCATTGGTGATACTCAGGGACTGCGTTTGCAGATAATTGTCCCTCAGAACCAACCTGGCCACGTCGTCAGTCATGGATGACAAGAGCCGGTTGCGCTGCTTTTCGGTCATGTCACCGTTCTTGACAACTTGATCCAACAGTATCTTGATGTTCACCTCGTGGTCGGAGCAATCCACGCCGGCCGAGTTATCGATCGCGTCGGTGTTCACCAGACCGCCTCGACGCGCAAACTCGATGCGCCCGTCCTGGGTCAGGCCGAGATTGCCGCCCTCACCGATCACCTTGCAACGAAGGTCGGCGCCGTCGACGCGCACGTTGTCGCTAGCACGATCTCCCACTTCAACATTGGTCTCGCCGGTGGCTTTGACGTATGTGCCAATACCGCCATTCCAAAGCAGATCCACCGGCGCTCGTAGAATGGCCCGAATCACCTCGTTTGGGGTCAGCTTTCCCCCATCCATACCCAATGCAAGGCGCGCCTCATCGCTAAGGGAGACAGATTTGGCACTCCGGGGGAAGATCCCGCCTCCTGGAGAAATGCACTTGGGATCGTAGTCGGCCCAGGTAGAACGCGGCAGCGCAAAAAGACGCTCGCGTTCCCGGAAACTCGTTTCTGGATCCGGATTCGGATCAATGAAAATGTGTAAGTGGTTGAATGCCGCAACCAAGCGAATGTGCCGCGACAGGAGCATGCCGTTGCCGAACACGTCACCCGACATGTCGCCAATTCCGACTACGGTGAACGGTGTCGTCTGGGTATCGATACCAAGCTCACCAAAATGGCGCTTTACTGACTCCCACGCGCCACGCGCGGTGATACCCATTTTTTTGTGGTCATAGCCATTGGTCCCGCCGGACGCGAAGGCATCGCCCAGCCAGAACCCATAGTCCGCTGCAATGCCATTGGCGATATCCGAGAAGGACGCTGTGCCCTTGTCGGCGGCCACGACCAGGTATGGATCGTCGCCGTCGTAGCGGACGACCGAGTCGGGGGTTCGGACCTCGCCCGACACGAGGTTGTCCGTGATGTCCAGCAGCCCGCTGATAAAGGATTCGTAACATGCGACCACCTCCTCCTGGACAGCATCACGGCTGTCGGCGCTGGGAAGTTGCTTTGCTACGAAACCGCCTTTGGCACCCACGGGCACGATGACCGCGTTCTTGACGGTCTGCGCCTTCATCAGGCCAAGAATCTCCGTGCGAAAGTCCTCGCGCCGATCCGACCAGCGCAATCCACCGCGCGCAACCGGACCACCACGCAAGTGCACGCCCTCGACGCGAGGCGAGTAGACGAATATTTCGAACATCGGCAATGGAAGCGGAAGCTCCGGGACTTTTGTGGGATCCAGCTTGAACGACAGGTAGGACTTAGGCCCGCCGCCCGGAGACACCTGAAAAAAGTTGCACCGCAGCATTGCCTCGACGGCGGCGAGAAAGAACCTGAGAATTCGATCTTCGTCCAGGTTCGCCACGTCATCCAGCGCGGCCTCGATTTGCTGCACGAGATGCGCCGCTCGCTTCGCACCCTTGTGGGGATTTTCAGGATCGAATCGTGCGTGAAAGAATTCTACAAGCGTTGCAGCGATGCCCGCATTTCGCGCCAGGCAATCCTCCATGTAGGTCTGACTGAAGGGCACGCGAGTCTGCAGAAGATACTTACAGATGGCGCGAAGTAAGACCACGTCGCGCCATCCGAGGCCAGCCTGCAGCACGAGTCGATTGAATCCGTCGTTCTCCGTCTCGCCCGAACAGACCCGTACGAAGGCGTCTTGAAACTTGTCCTTCACCTCGAGAACGTCCATTTCGGACACGGCCGACGGGCGCATGTCGAAGTCGAGGATCCAATAGGGAATCCCATTCGCCGGCTCGACGGCGTAGGGTCGCGCCTCCAAGACCCGCAAACCCATGCGCTCCAGCATCGGCATCACGTCCGAAAGCGCCATGTGCCGGCGACGGCCGTATACCTTGAAGCGAAGCAACTCCTCCGGCCCTTCGAGTGGACGGTACAGGTAGGTTACCAGTGGATGTTCCCGGTCGATTTGCAGCAATCGCGCAACGTCGCTGACCGCGGCCCGCTCCGAGAAGTCGTGTCGGTATGGCACGGGGAAAGCATTCAGGAACTGATCCACGAGCTCATTGCCTCGCGCCTCGCCGAACCTCTCCAGGAGGGCCGCCTGAAAACGGTCAGTCCACGACTGCATGGCCTCGATCATTCGCGCTTCCAAATCAGCCTCGTGATACTCCGGAATGTGCTCCGGATCTGTCCGGATCACGAAATGCACCCTCGCCAAAACCGATTCCGAGAACTGAACATTGAACTCCGAGTGGCGGCCGTTGAAGGCATCCACGAGGATGTTCTGCATCTTCAATCGCAGTTCGGTGTTGTAGCGATCACGCGGTGCGTAAACCAGCGCCGTGATGAATCGATCGAAAATATCGCGCCGCGTGAACAATCGCAGACGATGCCTTTCTTGCAATTCCACTATGCCGGTGACGATCCGCGCCAACTCCTGGGGCGTCGACTGGAACATCTCGTCGCGCGGAAAGTTGTCGATTATGTTCTGCAATGCCTTGCCGGCATGACTGTTTGGGGCGAATCCGGCTGTCTCCAACACCTTCGCCACTTTGCGACGGAGTACCGGGATATCCGACGGCCGGGTGCTGTAGGCAAGAGACGAATAGAGGCCCAGGAATCGCCACTCGCCGATTACTTCGCCGAATTCATCGAAGCGTCTGATGCCGATGTAATCCAGGTGTGCGCGGCGGTGCACCGTCGCACGCGCCGTCGATTTGTTGATAATCAGCAGGCTTTTCTGTCGCGCCAACTTGCGAAGGCGGGGTGGAATGTGCGCAAAGCCCTCGGAGAATGCGGCGTCTGGGTCTTCCCGCAGAATGCCGAGGCCGGAGCCAGGGACGATGCGCATCACATCCTGGCCGTCCTCCTCTCTCAGGTCGTAGGTGCGACTTCCTATGAATGTGAAATGGTTGTCCATAACCCAGCCCAAGAAATCGATTGCCTCGCTGGCCTCTTCCTCGGGCACTGGCAACGTCAAGTGGGACAAGGTGTCGACGATCTCCGACATGCGGTCGCGCATTGGCTGCCAATCCTGGACCGTCTTCGTCACATCACCCATGACCCGCAAGACCTCACGCTCCATCGCGTCGAGGACGATCTGTTCGGACTGCCGATCGACATCGAAGCGCATGACCGCTTCCGCTTCGATATCGGCCCCTTCGACGTCCGGCGCCACGATTCCGAGCAATCGCCCCTCGCGGTCGCGGCGCACATGGATCACCGGATGAATGATGAGGTGAACGGTAAGTTCGAGCCGATTGAGTTCCATGCTGACGGAGTCGACGAGAAACGGCATGTCGTCGGTTACGATCTCAACCACTGTGTGCGTGGATTGCCAACCGTATTCATCGAACGTGGGGTTGGACACCCGAATGAGCGGTTCGCCAGGCTTTCGGTGTTGTGCCAGATTCCAGTGGCTCAACACTGCGCCGTACAGGTCATCGGTCGGAATGGCCAGAAGATCCTCCGGCCCGACTCGGGCATAGTATGCACGTGCAAATTCTTGCGCGGACTCGGCCTGCTCTGGCCGCAGCCGACTACCCAGCATTTCGGCGACCCGGTCGATGGCTTCCCGTTTCTTCTTGTCGTGGCGGGGCGACATGCTAGCCTCCTGATCGGCGGGTCAAATTACTCCTCAAGTGTAGTAGCCGATCAGCGGTAAGGGGCGGCGTCTCATCGCCGCCCCTTACCGCTGAGCCAGGCAAGTGAATCGGGGCCGGCACGGGCCCCGCAACGATTTGAAACGACCGCTCAGTTGGGGTTTCCAGGCGATGCGCCGCAGCAGCATCTGCCAGATTCCGTTTGGCCAGGCCGAGGTGTCAACGCGTCAATCTCTCGAAAGCTTCGCGATACTTTTCAGCGGATTTTCGCAGTATTTCCGGCGGCAACTCCGGCCCCGGGGGTGACTTGTCCCAGTCCAGGGTTTCCAAGTAGTCGCGAACGAATTGCTTGTCGAAGCTTGGCGGATTCTCCCCCGGCCGCCACTGCTCCTCGGGCCAGAACCGCGACGAGTCGGGTGTCAGGGCCTCATCGATCAAAACCAGCTGCCCGCCCTCATCCAGCCCGAACTCGAACTTAGTGTCCGCAATGATGATGCCCCGCTGCGCGGCGAAGTCCCGTGACTCCCCGTACAGGCGCAGCGCCGCCTCCCGCACTCGGGTCGCCACCTGCTTCCCGACCAGAACGACGGTGTCCTCGAACGTGATATTGACGTCATGCTCACCCACTGACGCCTTGCTGGACGGCGTGTAGATCGGCTGCTCCAGTTTATCGGCAAGCGCCAGACCGGCGGGCAGGGCGATTCCGCAAACAGCACCGGTTCGCTGGTAGTCCTTCCAGCCGGATCCGATGAGATAACCTCGCACGATTGCCTCGAGGGGCAGCGGCCGAAGCTTTCGTACCACCACCGCACGGCCTTCCACTTGACGCCGCTCCGCTGCATCAGGCAGCACGTCCGATAGAGTTCGTGAGGCAAGCTGAACGTGGTTGGGTATGATGTGCGTGGTGCGCCCGAACCAAAAGTTCGATACCCCCGTGAGCATTTCACCTTTGCCCGGAACCGGCGTGGGTAGAATTACGTCAAAAGCGGAAAGACGATCCGTGGTAACGATCAGGAGGTGCCGATCGTCCACGTCGTAGATGTCGCGTACTTTGCCCCGATGCAGGAGGGGCAAGGATCGCAGGTCGGATTCGAACAAGGCATCGCTGGATGATTTCACGGCTATGAACCTCCGGGGCTGAAAATTGGATCGCTTTCGATTGCCAGCGGCAAAAAATGCGAAATTGTACTGCTGACTACCACACACTCAACCGAAAAGGAGCACGATCATGAGCGACAGCGAATGGGACAGCAAGCTGACCGAACAGCAGTATCGAATATGCCGCCAACAAGGTACCGAGCCCGCATTCACCGGAAAGTATTGGGACTGCAAGACTCCGGGTGTCTACCGATGTGTTTGCTGCGGCGAGGAACTGTTTCACTCCAGCACCAAATTCGACTCGGGTACCGGCTGGCCAAGCTTCTGGCAACCGGTGGCAGAGGATCGCGTTGAATCCGACGAGGACCGCAGCCATGGCATGTTGCGGACGGAAGTACACTGCAATAGATGCGGCTCACACCTGGGACATGTTTTTTCGGACGGTCCCCAACCAACTGGTCTCCGCTACTGCATCAATTCGGCCTCGCTCGATCTCGCAGAAGAAAACGACTAACAGCGAACAAGAGAAGCTGACATTAAACGCGTTTTCCCTTTCATTAATCGCGGAATACGGCAAGTAGGCACTGAGACCGCTGGATCTGGCGCCCGCCGAGCGAGGCGACATCTTCAACTGCGCAAAATGCCGGGAGAGGCCCGAAAACCGAATGCACTGACCGTCAACGCACTACGAAGGCATCCGGTTTGTCGGCTGGCGGTTCTGCCGAGAAGAATTCACCTCCCACTTTTCAGTGTCTGCCGCGAAAGCATGGCTTGCGGGCATCACATGGACGATGCGCTCGTGGATCTGAGGACCCCGCTGCGGACAGATGTGCCCCTGACCGTTTTTCTCATCGATCCGGCGAGCTATGATGATGGCGCGTTGCTCATCAAATCTCCATACGGCAGGCGTCGAATCAAGTTTGCCCGCGGGAACGCCGCCCTCTATCCGGCGAGCACTTTGCACAGCGTCGAGACAGCCAACCGCGGCGCGACAGTGCCTGGCGCCTCATGGGCGCGAAGTCTTGTGCGGGATCGGCAGAGGCACCAGCTCCTGTTTGAGCTCGATGCCGTTCGGCACAAGCTCGTGAAAGCATCTCCGGACAGCGAAGAGGCCGATCCGGCCTGCCGGTTCCATTACCAAGTTTTGGGATTGTGGGAAGATCCTGACGGGTGGAGGGACACAAGTTGGAGGCGGTCGCAGAATGAAATGTGGTTTGATGGACCTTGCACCGGGAGCAGCGACCAGAGCAGCGCTGGCGACGCAGGCTCATTCTGCGTCATGCTGAATCTGGACCCGCGGATAGGCTCAGCGCAACTTGGCCTGTTTTAGGCCAACTCGCTATTCCCCTGCCTGATAGGAGACAAGTCGAAAATGAGAATACCAGTGTTGCTTGCGCTGTGCGTCGCGTTCAACGCCGGGGCATACGCGGGTGACCCGGAAAGCGGCAAAGCAAAATCGGTCGTCTGCGGAAGTTGCCATGGGCAGGAGGGCATCAGCAGCAACCCTCTCTGGCCCAATATTGCAGGTCAGCAAGAGCTGTACATGGTCAAGCAGCTAAAAGCATTTCGCGATGGAACCCGCAGCGATCCGCTCATGTCTCCGATGGCAAAAGCATTGACGGACGATGACATCGAGGACCTTGCCGCTTACTACTCGAGCCTCGAGTGATGCGCTTGTCACGCAAAGGACGAAGAAAACGTCCGTGGCTTTCTCGGCGAATACGCACATCTGTGCTCGCCAACTCTGAGTCATTCAGAGTGTCCTCATGCGTTGCTCCAATGCAGCACGATCCTCCGGCGTATTGACGTTGACAAACGCGTCCGAATTGTCGGAGAAATCCACCTGTTCGAATCGACGCTGCGGAAACCAGATATCGATTTTGCGTCCTCCTGAATCGAGGTAGGCTCGCAGGTCGTCCAAAAGCGTCGTTCTGAGAAGAGCAAAGACCGGTTGCAGGCGTTTACCGTCGTGGGCTGCGACGATTTCTGCGCCGGCCGAATCCAAAGTTGCGACCATTCTCGACGCCAGATCACGAGGAACGAGTGGCGAATCGCAGGGAAGGGTCAGCACCAGTTCGGTTTCAGCAGCCTCGAGACCAGACGCCACGCCCGCGAGGGGACCGAGATACCCGCCAACTGGATCCGATACAACCGGCACCCCAAATTCTTCGTACCGTTGCCTATTGCGATTCGCATTGATGAGAACTTGCGCTACCTGAGATCGCAAGGCAGTCAAGACGTGTTCCACCATGGGGCGGCCCGCTAACATGAGGAGTCCTTTGTCGCGCCCGCTCATTCGGGTGGCACGCCCACCGGCCAGGATGAGCCCCGTAACACGGGGATCTGGAGCGGCCATCGGCGGGCGGGAATCGAGGCTATTCGGACCGGCCACCGCGTTGGGGCTCGGATGGCGCGACATTCAGCAGTGGCCTGGCATGACCGCGCTTCCTGGAGTGGTCTTCCCTCAGCCGGCCATTCAGGATCTCCAAATACCTGTCTGCCAATAACGATATGCGGCGATTCTCATGACTGGCAACGACAATTCCCAAACCGTCCGCCCTCAATCGCCGAATCAGGAAGGAGATTCGGTCCCTGGCCTTTTGATCGAGATTCGCCATGGGCTCGTCCAGGAGAAGCAGGCGAGGGGACAGTACCCTCGCTCGCGTCAACGCCACGCTCTGCTGCTCTCCACTGGAAAGGCGCCGCGCGTCGCGATCTCGCAAATGGCGGATGCCAGCCCAATGCAGCGCCTCGTCGATTCGGGCCCGAAGGCGCGCGCCACGGAACCCCAGTTTTCTGAGCCCGTAGCCGACGTTTTCACCCACCGAGCGGTCAAACAGAAAAGGCGCTTGATGAAGATAGACGACCTCGCGCCCCATGGCCGCGCGTGCCGCCCGCCAGGTCAGGCGCCTTCCATCGACCCAAATCTGCGCCCGGTCCGGCCGCACCAGACCCGCCAGGATCTTGAGCAGGGTCGTTTTGCCACTCCCGTTCCGGCCGCCCAGCAGAGACACTTCTCCCGCGTACAGGCGTAGTTCGGTGACATCGAGCAGCGCCTGACCGGCAGCGCTCTTGCGAAGATCCAGAACGCGAATCAGCGGCGGTGACTGGTCCACGGGGTACCCACCAAATCAGTAGACCTATCCACCGCCGCGACGGAACGAGCGGTCGAATCGATCAAGAAATTGCCTGGCGTCTTCGTCTGAAAATCCGTCGAATTCGAACTCGAGGATTGTCCTCGGAAGCACCAGATTGGCGATTCTTCGCTCTCCTTGCGGCCCGAGACGGATGTGCAGACTTCGGCCGCCTCCAGCCTCCAAGGTAACCCCATCGTCGTCCGCTTGCCAAGGTGAATTTCCCACCACGCGAGGGAATATTCGGAAGAAGTCGGCATGACTCATGCTCATGTCGCGGCGGAGTACCATCCGTTGCGTATCGTTAGCGCAGCAGAGAATTGAGCAAGCCCGTCAACCGCCTGCTATTGGCGGGAATACGGCGAACTCGTCGGTCTCGTTCACCACGGTCGAATCACGCTTTTCCGGCGCAACATAAGTGCCATTGAGCAAGACCAGATGGGTCAATTCCGGCGGCAGATCGAGCGCCTTGATGAGATCCGCGACGGTCGCACCATCGCCGACCTCGATCTTCCCCACGTTGCGCTCCGATCCAGGCGGAAGGTAATCGGACAACATGGCATACAATTTCACGGTGACGCGCATGGAGCGAACCCTCAACGGTAGGCGTGATTACAGTCAAGGTACGCTTCCATAATGCGGGTTGGATCCGCTTTCAGTCGCTCCTTCCACTTGCCGAGAGGAGTCTTGCCCTGAATGAGCCCTCGAAGAACGCCCACGTGCTGAGTCCAACCGAGACTCGTCGCACCAACGAGCACGTCACGATCGAACTGCAGATTGAGATAACGAAAGTTTCCTGCGTCGGATAGCTCGATACTGTCTCCACCCTCAATGCCCATCCATTGGCCAAAAGAACTGGATATGAGTCCGAGGGTGTCGAGCACGTTCATGTTGAGACTTCCCTGATATTCGGTGCTCTTGCCGGCCATGTTCAAAGCCGCAACGCGCCCATGCTCCGAGGCAGTCGGCTGAATAGCGTGCACCTCGAATTCGCCGGTGGAAAAGTCGCGCCCCTGAGCAACGTCGCCAGCCGCATAGATGTCGGACACACTGGCCTGGAAATGCCGGTCCACCTTGATTCCCCTGTCGGTCTCGACACCAGTTCCGTCCAAAAAGGAGAAATTCGGCTTGACGCCGGCAGCCGCTATGACCAGATCCGCTTCCACCGTGGACCCGTCGCTCAAGACGACGGTAAGCGCTTGATCGCTTGCCCCGGGTTGCAATGTGATATCGGGTTTCGAATCTGCCTGGTCGCGTGCCCTTGACTCGCCACCCAACAGTCGTCTGAAAAAGCTCGCTATGCCTCCACCGGTACCGGCGGAGCTATCGGCGGGAGCGGACGTGCTCGTCGATTCGTCCGAGAACTTCGCGGCGGCCGGACGTATCTCGGTGACGCTCGTGGAAGTGTAAACCTCGACCCCCTTCTTCTCGCACCAGTCTTTAATCATTCCGCCCGCCGTTTCATTCATCATGCGGGGCACCATGCGGTCGCCAGTTTCGACCACGGTGAGCGCAACCTTTCTGAGTGCCAGCGCCTCGAGAACGATGCAACCAATGAATCCAGCGCCGATGAGCAAGACTCGGGAATCCGGCTTAGCAAGCGCCATGATTTGCCGAGCGTCTTCCAGCGTCCAACAAGTGTGAACCCCAGGTGTATCGACGCCGGGAATAGGCGGCTTGATGGGCGTGGACCCGGTCGCAACGAGCAGTTTGTCGAATCCCAATTCGTCGCCGCCGGCAAGACGGAGCGTCTTCGCCTCGGCATCGACTTTCGTCACCCGGTCGTGGCGGATATCGATGCCCAGCGACCGGTAATGGTTCTCATCCTTGCGCAGGTAGGTGCCGTCCTCGCCGACTTTTTCGATCAAGAGGTATGGTATTGCCATCCGCGAGTACGGTGGATCCGGTTCGTCCCCGACCAGAGTTATTCGGCCACCAGAGTCGGCTTTGCGCAGTGTCTCTGCTGCGATCACGCCGGCAGGACCAGCGCCAACCACCACGTAATGCATTGTCTTGTCTCCTCGATCCAACCGGGCAAGCTGTGACCGAATCAGCGGTTTCTCGGAGCACGTGGACTTGTCGCCAGAATCCGCATGAGAGCATGTCGATTCCCGTTGAAAACGGAAACCGCGTTTCGGATCTTCGGGCCCCGGCAATTCCTGGAAAGAATTGTTGAGAGTGTATCCATAGCAACCGGGCAATCGACGCAGCGGTCAGCCGCCCGGTTCGCTGTCGGGTCCGCCCGAGAATGCCCCGAAACGACGCGATGCACCGTCTCGGGGCAAACAGATCTCGGTCACAACCGCAGGCGCTCCTTTGTTTCAGCGGTAATGTATCCATCACCGCCCCAGCCCCGAATCTTGTAGTACTCGGGCAGCATCTCGTCGAGCCCGACTGACTTGCCCTCCGCTGGCCCCGTGTTCGCACCGTCTTTCAACAGCCGGGGCGGCAGATTGTCATCGGCAGGGGTGAGCCCGGCGTCCATGTTGAATTGGCGCTCCAGGTTCCAGATTCGTTCGCCGACTTCCATCAGTTTCTCGGGTGTCCAATTGCCTTCGCACGCGCCGTCGACCTGGGGCGCGATGTCCTCGAGCGTCCAGGCGAATGTCGTGAACACGCAAATTCCTGCGGAATCGACCGCCGCAGTGGCGTCCTGAAAGACCTTGACCAAATCCGCCTTCCCATCGGTGACAAGCGGATCCGTCTTCTCGGGGATACCCAGCACTTCGGACGAAACGGTGTAGCTGCGCAAGTGACAGGCACCGCGGTTGCTGGTTGCGTAAGTGAGTCCCATGCCCTGGATTGCCCGAGGGTCGTAGGCTGGAAATTCTTGACCCTTTACCGTCATGGACAGCTCGGGATGACCGTATTTCTCGCACAATCGCTTGGATCCCATCCCGAGAATTTTTCCGAACCCCTGGGCACTCCCGGTTTGTTCCACTGCTTTGCACAACGCCTCCGCGTTGCCAAACTTGAGTTGCTTCAGGTCTCCGAGATCACCATCGGGGATCACGCCCATCTCGTTCAATTCCATGGCCGCCGCAACCGTAGCACCGAATGAGATCGGGTCCATCGCCTGTTCGTTACACACGAAATTGACGTAGGTGAGGGCTTCGAGATCGTCGATGCCCGTATCAGAACCAAGTGCCCACGCTGCCTCGTACTCCAACCCACCGGAAGACTCCCAGTACTTGGGACTGTTCTTCACGGAGAAATGATTCTTGTCGATCTTCGAGATGCGCCCGCAGGCGATGGTGCAAGCGAAGCACCCAGCGTTCCGAATCAAATTCGGTTTTCCGTCGGTGGGCCGTTTCTCTCTCATGGCCTCACCCGAGATCTTGCTGGCGCCCTCAAACTTTACCTCCCGAAAATTGCGCGTCGGCATGGCGCCAATCTCGTTGATGACATTCATGAGCACCTGAGTTCCGAATGTCGGAAGCCCCTGCCCCGTAACGGGATTCTCCGCCAGAACTTTTTTCCCCGCGTTGACGGCATCCATAAACGCCCGAACGTCTCTGATGTTGCCAACGCCGCGCGTACCGCGTATGGCCAAGGCTTTCAGGTTCTTCGAGCCCATGACGGCCCCGACGCCGGAACGCCCGGCAGCACGGTGTTTGTCGTTGACGATCGCCGAAAACAGGCAGCCGTTCTCCCCAGCGACACCGATCGTCGCCACCCTGAGCAACGGATCTTGGTGTTTGGCGTGTAGCCAGTCATCGGACTCCCACACTGACCTGCCCCAGATTTCCTGCGCGGGCAGCAATTCAGCCTTCTCGTTCTCGATGGACAGATACACCGGCGATTCCGCCTTGCCCTCGACGATCACCATGTCCCAGCCGGCGTTTTTCATTTCTGCACCGATGAAGCCACCGGAATTGGAGCACGCGATTGCGCCGGTCAGCGGACTCTTGGTGACGACGGAATAGCGCCCAGCAGTGGAAACCATGGTCCCGGTCAACGGGCCTGTGGTGAAGATCAGCTTGTTGCCGGGCGAAAGTGGATCGACCTTGGGGTCGATTTCCTCGGCGAGATACTTGGTCGCTAACCCGCGTTGGCCGAGGTAGTCGAGCGCCCATTCCATATTCAGGGGCTCTTTGGTACAGGAGCCATCGGTCAGATTGACCCGCAATACGTTTCGTGTCCAAGCCATTGCAATTTCCTCCTCGAAAAACCACGGGGTTCAGGGCGCTTCGCTGGACTGACCGGAATAGCTCTTTGCCGCCCAGGTGCGCATCCGATCGAGACCGGTCCAGTCGGCGTCAACATAAGTGATCGCATCCGTCGGACAGGCCTTTGCGCATTCCGGATCGCCCCCGCAGAGATCACACTTCACCACCTTGCCGCTGTCCTGCTGGTAATTGACGGTTCCGAAGGGGCACGCGATCGTGCACACCTTGCAGCCGACGCATACGTCCGCCAGTACTTCTTTGGCGCCGGTCGCCGGATTCAGTTTGATGGCCTCCACCGGGCAGGCGTGCATACACCACGCCTCGTCGCACTGCGTGCAGGTGTAAGGCGCGAACAGGCCCTGCTCGTGAAAAGTGAAAACCTTGATGCGGGACTTGGCAGGATTGAAGACACCCTCGTTCTCGTAAGAACAGGCCATCTCGCATTGCAGACACCCCGTGCACTTCTGCGGGTCTATGTGAAGTGACTTTTGCATGGGTCTTTGCCTCCTCTAGGCGGTTCAGTTTTGCGCTCGCCCGATTGACTCAGGCCACAGCGAGGCCATCGATTCTTATGCTGAGTGCACGCTGCGTGGTGCCATCCAACTTCCTGCAGCTGCGGCTTTGCGGACCGGCGCCAATAGCCCGGCACGCTTTGACGGTGGATTCGCTCCATGTATTCCATGGGTGGATCCCGCGTCGCCCCAGAGCCCTGGTGTCCACGCGTCGCCGAGTTTCGGCGATGCGTGGACAGTACATCGCGAAACCGCGAACGCATCGAGCTTACCAACGGGCGATTTTGCATCAGTCGCATAGCACTCAAAGCATACAACAAGTTTCGACACTTGCGCGGCGGGCACCGCTCAAGTTCAGGGCCCGTGATGCTGGCCCGATCTCATTGCAGACGCTGTGTATCGGCTATCCGCGACGTTCGCTTCTCACACACGTGCTCGACCGTGGCAGTCGCGGCGTAACAAGCCCTCTCGACTGAGCGGCCGACATGCGCCTGCGCCCGGAGGAAAGGAGGCTGGCGGCGTATTCGACGGGCTGCACACTGTGCCATGGGCGGTCGGGCCGAATTCCGCCTGGGAGCGCTCCGCGATTAGCGAGACGGCATCCCTTGCCAGGCCCCTCGAACCTGATCGAAGGGGTTGCACCATCCGAATCATTCGAAATGATTGGGAACGAGTGTGTCACAGACATCCGCTGTTCCGGCGATAGCACGATTGTCGCGGCTGGCGTTGGGGAATGGCGTCGGGCGCAGCGGCTAGACGAGGCCCTGGAAAGGTTGGACGTCTACTACGGTGCCCGCTTCCGCACCGCGGCTGTCCTGGGGTAGCACGATGAAACAGTTGGCTTGGCTCACCGAGCTGAGAATTCCCGAGCCCTGGGCACCGGTGCTGCGTACACAAAGCTCGCCTTTCTCGCCTCGGAAGAGTACGCCCCGCTGATACTCGACTCGACCGGGTTT
Source organism: Candidatus Competibacterales bacterium (assembly GCA_041587415.1). Classification (GTDB taxonomy): domain Bacteria; phylum Pseudomonadota; class Gammaproteobacteria; order Competibacterales; family JAHEDQ01; genus JBFGYN01. Next base: position 16,058 of record JBFGYN010000008.1, read on the forward strand.
CTTTCGCAGCCTGGTGGAGCAGGGAACTCGAAGCATCATCGCGTCCACGTCCGTCATGCCCATGAGTCGGCGCAACGCGGGTTGCACGAACTCGTAGAAGGTCACCATGACCGAGACGGGATTACCCGGCAATCCGAAAAACAGTGCTTCACCGAGACGGCCGAATGCGAGCGGGCGTCCCGGTTTCATCGCGATCTTCCAAAAATTCACTCGTCCCAGCGAGCTGAGCGTCTCCTTCACAAAATCCGCCTCGCCGACAGAAACACCTCCGGAGGTAATGACCGCGTCTGCCACCTTGGAGGCCTGTCGAAAAGCATCCTGCAAATTCTCACGCCGATCCGGCACGACTCCCATGTCCACGATGTCGGCGCCGATGCGAGTCAGCATTCCGTAAAGGGTGTAACGGTTGCTATCGTAGATGTCGCCGGGGCGCAGCGCTTCGCCGATGGACTTCAGCTCGTCTCCAGTGGAGAAAAATGCGATGCGTGGTCGTCTGTAAACCTTGACCTCCCCGAATCCCAAGGAGGCAAGCAGGCCGAGTTCGGCTGGGCTGATCCATTTGCCCTTGTCCAGCACCTTGGCACCTTTCAAGATGTCTTCACCCGCCGATCTCACATTTTGACCCGTCTCGTTGCCGGACCCGAAGCGAATGTGCGCGCCCTCGACCTCGACCCGCTCCTGCATCACAACCGTATCGGCACCAGCAGGCATGACGCCGCCCGTCATGATGCGCACACATTCATCCGCGCCCACGGATCCGCTGAAGGGCGCACCCGCGAACGAGGCACCCACCAGTCGGAACGTCTTGGCCCCCTCGAGCGGGAGGTCCTCACCACGACACGCGTAGCCGTCCATCGCCGAATTGGTGTGGGCAGGCACGTCCAAGGGAGAAACGACGTCTTCCGCCGTAACGCGCCCGAGTGATGCGCGCACGGCCACCAGCTCGTGCCCATCGAGGGGGAGAACTTCCCGATTGATCCGGATCAACGCCTCCGGCACCGAGAGTGAGCTCGCGTCGTACTCGTCGGCGCAGCTGGACTGCGCCTGAATCTCCTGGTCGTTCATGGGTGTGAAATGCTCCGATTCGAGACAACGGCCTTATTCTGCCACCGATTCGAACCTGTCGAGCGGCGCGCGTTGAGGTTCGACCAAATCCAGTCCCGACACGAACTGCCATGCGCCCGGTTTTCGAATTGGGTGGCGCAGGGATGTTCACGATTCGCCCAGTTCGGTTAAAGTGAATCACACCACTCGCCGTCCGGAAATCCGGGCAGCACCTGGATGAAGTGAGGAGCCATCGATCATGCCAATCGCGCTCTACATCGATCCGGAAAAATGCACCAGCTGCCTGCAGTGCGAAATGGCGTGCTCCTTCGAGCACGAGGGCCTGTTCAACCCCGAGCGCTCCAGAATTCGAGTGTTCGAATTCGAGCACGGCGCCCGGGCGCTGCCCCACACCTGCCCGCAGTGCGACGAGGCCTGGTGCCTGTACGCCTGTCCGGTTGAGGCAATTTCGATCGATTTCTCCACTGGCGCCAAGGTGGTGGACACGGAGCGCTGCGTGGGTTGCAAGGTGTGCACCATTGCCTGCCCCTACGGCACCGTAAATTACCGATCAGACACGGGCAAAGTATCCAAGTGCGACTTGTGTGGCGGCGAACCCCAGTGCGCGGCCGCTTGCCCGACCGGCGCGATTACCGTGGTGGCAGCCGAGCACGCAGCACGTATTCCCAGGCACCTCACCCTCGCGTCCGCGGATAGCTCCTAGAGGATACCGAGCATGGGATGGCACAGACGAGTACTTCGAGTCGACTTGACTCAACGTGAAGTAAGAACCGAACCGCTGAACATGACGTGGGCACAGGAGTTCCTGGGTGAGCGAGGGCTTGCCACGAAGTACCTGTGGGAGACGATGGATCCGAAAGCCGATCCAATGGGCCCCTGCAATGTATTGATCTTCGCCACCGGTCCGCTCACCGGCACCATGTCCTCGACCAGCGGCCGTTACGCCGTGGTAACCAAAGGACCACTCACCGGAGCGATCGCCTGCTCCAACTCGGGTGGCAAGTTCGGAGCGGAGCTGAAGTTCGCGGGCTACGACTTGCTCATTGTCGAGGGGCGCTCGGCGCAGCCGGTGTACCTGCACATCGTCGACGACGAGGTGACGATTCGACCCGCCGACGAAATCTGGGGAAAAACCGTCTGGGAGACGGAAGCCTGGTTGAAGGGTCGCCACCAGGACCCGCGCCTAAAGGTCGCAAGCATCGGAATCGCCGGCGAGCGCGGCGTGCGCTTCGCCTGCATCGTGAACGACCTGCACCGGGCCGCGGGGCGCTCCGGAGTTGGTGCCGTCATGGGTTCGAAGAATCTGAAGGCGGTCACCGTACACGGTACTCGCGGCGTCCGGGTGGACGACCCGAAACGCTTTATGCAAGTGGTGCGCGAGTGCCACGAAGTACTGGCCGAAAGCAAGTCGCGCCAGGGCCTGACCCGGTATGGCACCAATCAGATGATTGATGTCATGCAGGATTTCGGCGGCTTGCCGACTCGCAACTTCCAGGAGGTGCAGTTCGAGGGCACCGATCATTTGAATCCGAGGGCAATGACCGAAATTCGTCCCAACGGTCATCGAAACCTGCTGACCAACAAGGCCTGCTTCGGCTGCACCATCGCATGCGGGCGCATCGCCCACATCGACAAGGATCACTTCACCATCGTCAACCGACCGAAATACTGGCACGCATCGGGTGGGCTCGAGTACGAGACGGCGTTTGCGTTCGGTCCGGTCGTGGGTGTCGACGACATCGACGCACTCACGTTTGCGGGTTACCTGATGAACGAGCACGGGATGGACCCGATTTCGTTCGGTGTAACCCTCGCTGCCGCCATGGAACTGTTCGAGCTGGGCGTCATCTCGACGACGGAGACGGACGGCGTGGAATTGCGATTCGGCAATGCCGAGGCCCTCACCGTCATGGCCGAGAAGACCGGCCGATACGAAGGTTTTGGTCAGTTGCTGGGGCTCGGATCCCGATTGCTCTGCCAGAAATTCGGCCACCCGGAATTGTCGATGGCAGTGAAGGGGCAGGAATTTGCCGGCTACGATTCCCGCGCTCTCCAGGGCATGGGGCTCGGATACGCCACCAGCAATCGCGGTGCGTGTCACTTAAAGCACGACGTATTCGCGGAAGACATGAAAGATATTTCCGGAAACGACAAGGCTCAGCCGGTCAAGGACTCCCAGGACCGCATTGCCATGATCGACTCCACCGGGCTGTGCTTGTTTACCACAACCGCTTGGGACGGCGGGCATTTTCAGAGGCAAATCGACGCGGCATGTGAAGGGCAGTGGCCCTTGGAGCGGCTCTTGGAGATTGGCGAGCGCATCTGGAATCTCGAACGGCAGTTCAACCTGGCAGCCGGTCTCACCGCCGCGGACGACACCCTCCCGCCGCGGATGCTGGAGGAACCGGCACCATCGGGCCTAGCCCAAGGGAAGGTTAGCGAGCTCAACAAGATGCTGCGCGAGTACTACCAGGTGCGCGGCTGGACGGAAACCGGAGTCCCACGGCTCGAGACGCTTGCGAGACTGGGGCTGGAGCAGCGCTGATGCGATACCTGATCGTGGGAGCCGGTCCAGCCGGTGTCATCGCAGCTGAGACGATACGCGAATGGAATCGCGACGCGCAGATCATTTTGTTCGGCAACGAGCCCGATCCCCCCTACTCGCGCATGGCCATCCCGTATTGGTTAGTGGGACAGATTGACGAGGCCGGCACTCACCTTCGGCGCACGCCGGAACACTACCATCGCTTGGGAATTGAGGTTCGCCACGAGCGGGCTTTGGCAGTAGATCCAGCTCGGCGGACGTTGTCCGTCGAACGGGGCGAAGCACTGCACTACGACCGACTGCTCATCGCCACGGGCTCCCGCCCGATGCGCCCGCCCATCGAGGGCATGGACTTGCCCAACGTCGAAAGCTGCTGGACATTGGCGGATGCCCGACGGATTGCATCGAAGGCCTGCGACGGCAGCCGTGTCGTGTTGCTCGGCGCGGGTTTCATCGGCTGCATCGTTCTCGAGGCCTTGGCCGCACGGGGCGTCTCCCTGACCGTCGTCGAACGGGAAGACCGAATGGTTCCACGCATGATGGATGCGACGGGGGGCGAGCTCTTACGATCTTGGTGCAACAATCGCGGTGTGCGAGTACTCACGGGTGCATCGGTAACCGCAGTTGCGAAACGTGGTGATAAGCTGAATGTAAGACTGGATACGGGGGAAGATCTCGTAGCGGATCTGGTTGTGTGTGCGACCGGTGTGAAGCCCAACCTCGAGCTCGCCGAAAACGCCGGGCTGGAAACTGAGGCGGGCGTGCTCGTCGACGAGTACCTCGCCACCAGCGTTCCGGGCATTTTCGCCGCTGGTGACGTAGCACAAGGTCCGGTGTTCGGCACAAGTCGGCGGCAAGTGCACGCCATCCAACCCACGGCAGCCGAGCATGGCCGGATTGCCGCGCTGAATATGACCGGGAAGAAGACCGCTTACCGGGGCAGCCTGTCGATGAATGTACTGAACACCCTTGGACTGGTGTCCTGCTCCTTCGGCGAATGGATGGGTGTCGAGGGCGGTGATCGTGCGCAGATCGTGGACAGGGAGGCATCTCGATACCTGCGCCTCGAGCTGTGCGACAATGTGCTGGTTGGCGCCATCGGTCTCGGATTTACCGAGCACGTGGGAATGCTTCGCGGATTGATACTGTCGAAAATTCCACTGGGTGCGTGGAAGGAGCGAATACTTTCCGATCCGAATCAGATTGCTGCCGCGTACCTCGAATGCGCCAGGGCATGATGTTTTGACTTACGCGCTCGGCTAGCCGGCTTACCCGACGCAGCCTACCCGGGTTACGATGGGCGAGTCGATACACCGCTAATTGGTATACGACCCATGCATATTCATGTTCTGGGTTCAGGCGCGGGTGGCGGCTTCCCCCAGTGGAACTGCAACTGCGCCAACTGCTCGGGATTTCGGTCCGGAACGCTTCGCGCCTCGGCACGCACTCAATCGTCGATTGCGGTCAGCGCCGATCGCACCAATTGGGTGCTGATCAACGCGTCACCGGACGTTCGTTCGCAAGTTCTCGGTTTCCCGGGGCTACAGCCCGCCCGAGCCAAACGCGATACAGGTATCCGCGCGGTAGTCCTGGTCGACAGCCAGATCGACCACACCACCGGCCTGCTCATTTTGAGAGAAAGCAATGAGCCGCTTGAACTCTACTGCACCGATATGGCTTACCAGGATCTTACGACCGGTTTTCCGGTGCTCAACATGCTGCAGCACTACTGCGGAGTAAATCGTCACCCCATGAACCTGGACGAAGAACCGTTCACCATCCCCACATTGCGGGAACTCCGGCTGACGGCGATTCCCCTGGCGAGCAAAGCGCCACCCTATTCGCCCCATCGTCACGATCCACACCCGGGCGACAACGTCGGATTGCTGATCGAGGACGTGCGTACGGGTCGATCTGCGTTCTACGCACCGGGCCTCGGCGGAATCGAAGAACACTTGCGTCCCCATATGGATCGAGCCGACTGCCTGCTCGTGGATGGCACGTTTTGGACCGAGGACGAGATGATCGTCCGGGGGGTAGGCAGGAAGCGCGCATCGGACATGGGCCATCTTCCCCAGAGCGGCGCCGGTGGAATGTTGGAGGTGCTGCGACAGTATCCGACCAAGCGGAGAGTCCTCATTCACATCAACAATACCAACCCGATCCTGGACGAGGACTCGGCGGAACGGGCCAACCTTGCCGACGAGGGAATCGAGGTCGCGTACGACGGAATGGGCATCGAGTTGTGAGCGAAAATCAGCAGACGCCCTGGAGCCGCGACGAATTCGAGACCAGGCTCCGCGATCTGGGGCGCCGCTACCACATTCATCACCCGTTCCAGGTGAAGATGAATGGCGGAGAATTGAACGCAGACCAGATTCGAGGCTGGGTCGCCAACCGCTTCTACTACCAAATACGCATTCCGAACAAGGACGCTGCTCTGCTCGCAAATTGTCCGAGTCGTGATGTGCGCCGGCAGTGGATTCAACGCATTCTCGACCACGACGGCCGCATTGGCGACGAAGGTGGAATCGAGGCTTGGATTCGCCTGGGAGAGGCCTGTGGATTGGATCGGGAGGCCATCGTTTCCCAGCGTTTGGTTTTGCCGGGGGTGCGATTTGCCGTCGATGCATATGTCAATTTCGTGCGCAGCGCTCCCTGGATGGAGGCAGTTTGCTCATCTTTGACGGAGCTCTTCGCGCCAACCATCCATAGGGCGCGGCTCTCGACCTGGCCGGAGCACTATCCGTGGATTCAATCGGCGGGCCTGGAATACTTTCGAAATCGTCTGACGGAGGCCCATCGGGACGTGGAGCACGGGCTCGCACTGACGCTCGATCACTTCAATACTCGACCGCTGCAGGAAAAAGCCCTGGGGATACTCCAGTTCAAGCTTGATGTACTCTGGGCCATGTTGGACGCCATGTACATGGCCTACATTCTAAACATGCCACCTTACTACAATGTGGAAACAGGGTCGTGAATGCAGCAAGACCGTCCGCCAGGCTGCGGATCAAGCCACTGTATCGACTGCAATGGGAGGAAGCCCAGCAGGCGTTCGTCCTACTCTTTCCGGAAGGCATGATCAAGTTGAACGACGCGGCCGGTCAGATTCTGAAACGCTGCGACGGCACGCTGGACGTGGATGGCATGGTTGCAGATCTGGAGGCCCAATTTACCGGCTCGGACCTGCGCCAGGACGTGCTGGAGTTTCTGGAGGTGGCCCATGAACGTGGCTGGATCGAAGAAACCTGATCCGCCGCTCTGGCTGCTGGCGGAGCTGACCTATGCCTGTCCGCTGCAGTGCCCCTACTGCAGCAACCCCCTGGACTTTGCGAGGCAAGGAAAAGAGCTGACCACTGACGCCTGGCTGCGCGTCCTGCGGGAGGCTCGCGCGATGGGCGCACTTCAGCTGGGGTTCTCGGGCGGTGAACCACTGGCTCGGCGTGATCTCGAGATCCTCATACGCGAAGCGCATTCTCTCGGCTACTACATCAACCTCATTACCTCGGGGGTCGGCATGGACGCGGCCCGATTGGAGGGGTTCAGAAAGGCCGGGCTGGACCACATTCAGGTGAGCTTCCAGGCCAGCAATCGAGAGTTGAACGACTTGATTGCCGGCACGCGCGCATTCGAGCACAAGCTGGCAATGGCGCGTCAAGTGAAGGCCAATGGCTTTCCCATGGTGCTCTGTTTCGTGCTGCACCATGACAATATCGATCGCATCGGCGAAATGCTCGACCTGGCAGTCTCTCTTGAAGCAAATTACGTGGAGCTCGCCAATACCCAGTACTACGGGTGGGCGTGGGTCAATCGTGAGCACTTGTTGCCCACTGAAGAGCAGCTACATCGGGCCGAAACCATCGCCCACGAGTACCAATCTCGGTACGCAGACGAAATGAAGATCTATTTCGTCGTTCCGGACTACTACGAAAACCGCCCCAAGGCGTGTATGAACGGGTGGGGAAAGGTGTTTCTCACCGTTGCGCCGGACGGAACCGCCCTGCCGTGCCATGCCGCGCGCGAGCTTCCCGGGTTTCAGTTCCCCAACGTCAAAGACCGGAGCATTTCGGAAATCTGGAACGATTCGGAATCGTTCAACCATTTCAGAGGCTACGACTGGATGAAGGAACCGTGCCGGAGCTGCCCGGAAAAGGAAAAAGATTTCGGCGGCTGTCGGTGCCAGGCCTTCCTGCTCACCGGAGACCCGGCCAACGCCGACCCGGTGTGTGACAAATCACCCTTCCACGATCGGGTTCTGGGGGCAGTGGCGAGCGCTCGGACCGTCCACGACAAGCGCGCCGAGCAGCCACTCGTGTTTCGAAATCCGCAAAATTCCCGGCGCCTGACGAGCCCCTGCGACGGCAAGTGACGGAGGCAGGTTGCCTGCCGCACCAACAGATCAGGTCCGATCACCGCCCAAGGCCAGCACCGGTTGTGTGCGGACCCGACTCAACAGGGGATCCAGGGCCTCTCGAAACGTCTCCGATGTGAACGGCCTGGCGAGCAGAAATCGCGCGCCCGCCCCGCTCGCAGACGCTCTCATGGCCTCGTTTGCGTCTTTTGCGATGAATCCAAACGGCATGGCAAATCCGTCGGTTCGCAATCTCTTCAGAAAATCGAGACCGGACGTACTCGGCAGCTGCCAATCACACAAGACCAGATCCGGGTGATCGTTCCGGACAACTTCGATCGCCTCGATATCATCCGACGCTTCCAGGTAAGCGTGGCGTTCGAATCCCGCAATGCGCATGGTGCGCTTCACGATTATTCGCATGACCGAGCTGTCGTCGACGATCAACACCTTCATCCCTGTACTCCTTGGGCTATCCTTTGCCACGATAACGCCTCCGACTTCCAGACACAGCCAGCCTTTCTCACAGGCCGTGACCCATGACCGCCGATCCACTCGCGACCAACGCCTGTGAGAAGTGTGGCCCTTGGATCCTGTGAGTTCGGATCATTCAGTCCTATCGGCCGCGGACGTCATACCTTTAGAGAATATTTACTCCACCTGCGAGAGCGCCACCCGGCTA
>JBFGYN010000009.1:0-24008 GCA_041587415.1 Candidatus Competibacterales bacterium
ACGCCGAGGAACGTCAGGCCGTGATGGGGGCCGACGTCATGTTGGGTCACGACCAGGACTGCATGCGATGGATTCGGCAATTCCGTGATCCAGCCGTCGAAGGAGTCGTGGAAGGTGCCGGACGCGGTCGTCGGCCAAGCCGTCGCCGCCGTGCTTGACGACGCACTCGTCGTATTCACGCCCAGCGGCAGGCGGGGGCGATTCCCAATCGGAACTCCATTGCTCCAAGCGGCACGGGCCCTGGGTGTGGACATCGACTCGGTATGCGGCGGTCGCGGACTGTGTGGCCGATGCCAGATCGAGCTGAGCGTGGGCGAGTTCGCGAAACACGGGGTCATTTCGCGCGGCGAGCATTTGTCCCCATTCTGCGACGTGGAGCGTGACTACCAGGCAGGCGCGGAGCTCAAATCCAGCCGCCGGCTGAGTTGCCATGCGAGGGTGCTCGGTGACGTCGTAGTCGATGTCCCGCCCGAGAGCCAAGTGCACCGCCAGGTGATCCGCAAGCGGGCCGAAGTTCACGACATCGAAGTCGATCCAGCGGTACGGCTCTACTACGTGGAAGTGCAGGAACCGGACATGCACGATCCCACGGGGGATCTGCAGCGGCTCAAGGCGGCACTGGAGTTCGAGTGGCGGCTGACTGAGCTGGAAGCGGACCTGCGTCTGTTGCAGGATATCCAGCGGGCGCTTCGGGCTGGAAGCTGGAAGGTGACGGTTGCGGTCCATGAAGACAAGCGGATCATCGCGGTCTGGCCTGGATTCCGCGACCGCGCATACGGCGTTGCGTTCGACGTCGGCTCCACCACCATCGCCGCGCACCTTTGCGACCTGTCCAGCGGTGAAGTCATTGCCGCGAGCGGCATCATGAACCCACAGATCCGCTTCGGAGAGGATCTGATGAGTCGCGTTTCTTACGTCATGATGAATCCCGGAGGTGAGCAAGAGATGACCCGGGTCGTCCGTGAGGCCATAAACCAACTCACCCGGGAAGTATCCGAGGAAGCCGGGATATCGGTCGAAGAAATCGTCAAGGCGACGTTCGTGGGCAATCCCATCATGCATCATCTGCTGCTGGGAATTAGTCCCATTGAGCTGGGCGGCGCCCCTTTCGCGCTGGCGACCGACGAATCCGTGACACTCTGGGCAACTGAGCTCGACCTCGTCGTCCACCCTAATGCCCGGGTGTACGTGCTGCCCTGCATTGCCGGGCACGTGGGTGCCGATACGGCCGGCGTGATCCTGTCGGAGGGTCCGCACCTGCACGATGAGATCGCGCTCGTAGTCGACGTGGGCACCAACGCGGAGATCGTGTTGGGGAACCGCCATCGTTTGCTGGCTGCGTCGAGCCCGACCGGCCCCGCGTTCGAGGGTGCACAAATTAGCGGCGGCCAACGGGCGGCACCCGGAGCCATCGAGCGTGTGCGAATCGATCCGACGACGCTGGAATCACGATTCAAGGTAATCGGCAACGATCTGTGGTCCGACGATGCGGATTTCAGCACGGGCGAATCCGGTGTCGGTGTCACCGGCATCTGTGGCTCAGGGATCATCGAAGTCGTTGCAGAAATGTTCTTGAGCGGGATCATAGACGAAGACGGTGTGATCCAGGGCAACCTTGCGGCGCGCAATCCCCGAGTTCACAAGGATGGACGCACCTATGCCTACCTGCTGCACGATGGGGATGTTAAGGTCCGCATAACCCAGAACGATGTTCGGGCGATACAACTCGCGAAAGCCGCGCTCTACGCGGGCGTCAAGCTGCTCATGGACCGCCTGAAAATTGATCAGGTGGACCGCATACGCTTGGCGGGGGCATTTGGTAGCCACATCGACGTCAAGTACGCCATGGTGCTTGGCCTCATTCCGGACTGCGCGCTGGAAAACGTCACGTCCGCTGGCAACGCAGCCGGTACCGGCGCGCGCATCGCACTGCTCGACCGCAAAGCCCACGACGAGATCGAAACGCTCGTGAAGATGGTCGAGAAGGTGGAGACGGCAGTGGAGCCGCGATTTCAAGAGCACTTCATCGAAGCGATGGCGATTCCGCATAAGACCGATCGGTTTCCGCGCCTGGCCAAATCGGTGCCGTTTCCCATGCGACGTGCAGCCGTCGATGGCGGCGGGCGTCGCCGTCCGCGGCGTCGGGTCCGTTCTTAAGACGACCGATTGCATTGGCGCCAGAGTAATTCTGGCCCAGCGGCCGCGATTTCGGCTCCTTGCTGTCGCTTAGGGTAGGCTCGAATAGCCTGGGTCATCAGCGGCTGGTGTGGCGGCGTAGCGTGCATGTAGGCGGCAGTCCGTCAGCGATATCCGGGCAAATGACGCGCCCGCCGCTTCGTCCCTTCATCGCCGCTCGGGGTCGATTCCGAATACCTTCAGGGCTCTCGCTTGCTTGCGGGTAATGGTCCGCGGTACGTGGGCCTACGCCATGGTTTTGGCGGCGGTCACTGCGTTACCAGCCCGCACGGTCTGCGTCCACCATTTGAACGGCTGGTGGGTCGGCCAGCCCACCCACCAGTCAGCGACGAGAGCCGGTACTGTGCAGTCCATCGAGGAATTTGGGCAATTTGCGGTCTTCGTGCACTACACTCGACCGCGGACCGCCCTCGTCGAGGCGACTCGCATCAATCCAGTGTGACGTTGGGGTACCTGGAGATACTGCCCGGACCGACACGATAAGATCCAGATTCCGGTGAGAGAACGGGAGTTGTGTTCAGGACTCCCGTGCCGTGATGACGACCGGGCGGATCGGTTCGGGGCCACCTTCAGAATCTCGTCTCCGGTTACCCGGAGCGCGTCAGCAGTTCGATTTCTGGTTCGGCCAATTCCGGGGCAGGCGTGGAGTGCAGTGTGACCCTTGAGCGGAGCGATTCAAAAAACCACCCGAGAGCGCTCGAGGTACGGTTCCATGCGGCCCGCATGGGCTTTGGCGGTGAGGCGCTGTTCGAGACCCTGGACATGTTCTTGCCGGCTGGCTTCATAACCTGCCTGCTCGGACCAAGTGGGGTCGGAAAAAGCACCTTACTCAGGCTGCTCGCGGGCCTCGTGCCATTGTCGAGGGCCGATCGGCTCGTGTGTGACGACGGCAAGCCACTTGACGGCAGAGTCGCGTACATGGATCAACGCGATCTCCTGTTCCCGTGGCTTCGGGTCATCGACAACGTGATGTTGGGATCGCGACTTCGGGGGGAACGCCCGGACAGGTCCCGAGCAGTCGATCTGCTGCGGCGGGTTGGTCTGCAGGGGGCCGAGTTCCTACGCCCAGGCCAGCTTTCGGGGGGTATGCGACAGCGTGCTGCCCTGGCACGGACTCTAATGGAAGATCGGCCGGTCGTACTGATGGACGAGCCATTCTCGGCCGTCGATGCAATAACACGCTTCCGGTTGCAGGGTTTGGCCGCGCGGTTGCTGGCTGGTCGGACCGTGCTGTTGATTACCCACGACCCAAATGAAGCACTCCGGTTGGGCCACCGAATTCATGTGTTGTCAGGACGCCCCGCTCAATTGGACAATCCGTTGGAGCCACCAGGGGAGCCACCCAGAGATCCTGCGGCCGTGGCGCTTCATGGTCTGTATGCGACAATTATGGGAAGGCTCGGTGTCGGACTCGATGCCTGACCAAGAGCGCACTCGGCAACGCATAGCGGGTTGGATCGCGGTAATCTTCGGATTGATGGCGGTCTGGCAATTGGTAGTCCTCGCTACGGGCGCCCCTCCATACATTCTTCCGTCACCCCTCCAAGTGCTCGAGGTGGCGTGGACGCGGTGGGAATTAATCGGGCACCATTCTCTCATCACGGCGTTGGAGATCGTGCTCGGTTTGGCGATCGGGACGATGCTCGGCGTCGTGTCCGCCCTGTTCGTCGGCTTTTTTCGGTCTGCGCGGCGCTGGTTGCTGCCAGTTCTCGTGGCGAGCCAGGCCGTACCGGTATTCGCTCTGGCGCCCATTCTGGTTCTCTGGCTCGGCTATGGTCTGGTTTCCAAGGTGGCGATGGCCTCGCTGATCATATTCTTTCCGGTCTCGTCTGCCTTCCTCGACGGGCTTCGGCGCACCGAGCCGGGATGGCTTGATCTCGCCTCCACCATGCTCGCGGCCGAGGGGACGGCTTCGGGCGGCTCTCGGCGCCGGCGGGTCCAGTTACTCGTTCACGTCCAGATCCCTGCGGCGCTTCCGGCGCTGGCGTCGGGGTTGCGGGTCGCCACTGCGGTAGCGCCCATAGGTGCCGTTGTCGGCGAGTGGGTCGGCTCCAGTTCCGGTCTTGGATATCTGATGCTGCATGCCAACGGCCGGATGCAAATCGACCTCATGTTTGCCGCTCTCTTCTGCCTTGCGGCCTTCTCGGTAACGCTATGGTTCACTGTCGATGCTTTGCTTCGGCGAGTGTTGCCCTGGCAGCCGGACTCTTTTCATCCGGACTCGAATTCATAACTCAGGAGAATCAATGAAAACCCGTCTTTCGATCTTGCGTTGGGTGATCCTCGTCCTCTGTCTTGGTCCGTCTTCCTCGCCAGCGGAGGACGCCTTGACGGTAATGCTCGATTGGTTTGTGAACCCGGACCACGCTCCGTTGTACGTCGCCCAGGGCATGGGGTACTTCGAGCAGCAGGAACTTCGCGTCGAGTTCGTGGCACCCGCAGATCCAAACGATCCGCCTAAACTGGTCGCCGCGGGAAAGGCGGATTTGGCGATCTCCTATCAGCCGCAATTGCACGTACACGTGGCCGAGGGTCTACCACTCAAGCGTGTGGCAACACTTGTGGCAACCCCACTAAACTGCCTGGTGGTGTTGGCGGACGGGCCGATACAATCCGTCGCGGATCTCAAGGGCCGCAAGGTGGGATTCTCTGTTGGCGGGTTCGAGGACGCGTTGCTCGCGGCGATGCTCGGACGCTACGGTCTGGGGCTCGCCGACGTCGAACTCATCAATGTCAACTTCTCGCTTTCTCCATCACTGGTTTCAGGTAATGTGGACGCGGTGATCGGGGCATTTCGAAACTTCGAACTCAATCAAATGGATATCGTTGGTCGGCCGGGACGAGCATTCTATGTGGAAGAGGAAGGGGTTCCGGCCTACGACGAGCTCATATTCGTGGCGAACGCGAACCGATTGACGGACCCACGCATCAGGCGTTTCTTGAACGCTTTGGAGGCGGGCGTCCAGTACCTCGTGAATCGTCCCGATGCAAGCTGGGAGCTCTTCATCGCGGCGAATCCGGAGCTTGACGACGAGCTCAACAAGCGGGCCTGGCGCGATACGTTGTCGCGGTTTGCGCTCCGGCCAGCCGCACTCGACTCGGCGCGATACGAACGATTCAGTGCGTTTCTCGAACAACAGAGGCTGATCCCGAAGGCGTTGCCGGTGGAGGCCTACGCGGTGGAGATTCGGTAGCCAGGCGCATCGCCGCCGAGCAGACCCTGCGCTCACTCCGCCCCGGCTTGTGGAGATGCCGCGGCTCGACACGGCAACGTGTTCATCATGGGCAGAGTGCCGGACGTGCGATTTCGCTTTCCGTGCCGTGGAAGTTGCCAAACGGAATGGTTCGGAGCTTCCAAAACCCGAGTTCGGCGCAATCAGAGTAGACCGAAAATGGCAATGAACGAGCATACGATCCTCTATCGAATTCGTCCGGCGCAACCGGCGGCGCACGTATTCACGGTGACTTGCACGGTCGCCCATCCCGATCCAAACGGGCAGCAGTTCTTCATGCCGGCCTGGATACCTGGCAGCTACACCATCCGAGACTTCGCCCGAAATGTGGTTAGAATTTCCGCGGAATGCGCTGAAGGCCCGATCCCCATCGAAAGACTGGACAAGAATTCGTGGCAATGCCCTCCGAGGGACGGCCCGATAACAGTTGACTACGACGTCTACGCCTGGGACTTGTCGGTTCGTGGTGCCCATCTGGACACGACTCACGGCTATTTCAATGGTACCTGTGTATTCCTGCTGCCCATTGGGCACGAGGGCGCCGACTGCCATGTCCTGATCGAGCCCCCACCGGGGGCGGCGTATTCCGATTGGCGTGTCGCGACCACGCTCGATGCCGGTGGGGCGCAGCCGTTCGAATTCGGAACCTACCAAGCGGAAAACTACGATGATCTAATCGATCATCCCGTCGAGATGGGCCGCTTCGCGCAAGCACGATTCGAAGCGTGCGGGGTTCCGCACGATATCGTCATCACCGGCCGGCACCACTGCGACGTCGACCGTCTGTGCGAGGATCTGACGAGAATCTGCGAGCACCACATCCGGTTCTTCGATGCTCCCCCGCCCATGAGCCAATACCTATTTCTCGTCATGGCGGTGGGCGAAGGATACGGCGGGCTGGAGCATCGGCGCTCGACCAGCCTCCTTTGCAGCCGCGAGGATCTTCCGTCGCTCGGTGAGGTGGAAGTGAGTGAGCGCTACCGGACCTTCCTGGGATTGTGCAGCCACGAGTATTTCCACACTTGGAACGTCAAACGAATCAAGCCCAGGGTATTCGTGCCATACCGGCTCGATCGGGAAGTGCACACACGGCTTCTCTGGGTGTTCGAAGGAATTACGTCCTACTACGATGACCTGGGGTTGCGGCGCGCGGGTTTGATTTCCCGGGAGTCTTATCTCCAACTGCTCGGGCAGGTCGCGACACGGGTCTGGCGCGGGCCCGGCCGGTTCAAGCAATCGGTAAGCGATTCCAGCTTCGACGCGTGGACCCGTTTCTACAAGCAAGACGAGAACGCACCGAATGCGATTGTCAGCTACTACGCCAAGGGCAGCTTGGTTGCACTGGCCCTGGACCTTGCGCTGCGTCGCGATTCGGCCCGTAACTGCAGCCTCGACGACGTCATGCGGACGCTCTGGGTACGGCACGGCATACCTGGTGATGGGGTTGCCGAGGACGGGATGGAGCGGATCATTTCAGAGGTATCCGGTCTCGATCTGCGGCAGTTTTTCGATCGCTACCTCAGGGGAACAGAGGACCTCCCCCTTGCCGAGCTGCTCGCGGACTTCGGAGTCGAATTTACGCTCCGCGCATCGGGTGGGCAGAAGGACAAAGGCGGAGTGCCCTTGGAGAAGCCAGCCCAGCCGTCGTTGGGTATTCGATTTGCCGCTGACCCGGCGGGCGTGCGGGTTACGCATGTCATCGACGACGGAGCGGCGCAAATCGCCGGGCTGGCTGCTGGGGACCTGATCGTTGCCGTCGATCGGCTTCGGGCTACGATAGAAAATTTGGAACGCATGATCGCCGCGGTGCCCGTCGGCGACCGTGTTCCCATCCAAGCGTTTCGGCGTGACGAGCTGATGGAATTCGGGGTCGAGTCCATTCCAGCGCCAGAAGACACTGTGGTCCTGAAGTTGATTCGGGACCCCGAGACGAGCGTTGCCGCGCGCCGAGATGCCTGGTTGGGGCTGG
This sequence comes from Candidatus Competibacterales bacterium, assembly GCA_041587415.1. GTDB lineage: Bacteria > Pseudomonadota > Gammaproteobacteria > Competibacterales > JAHEDQ01 > JBFGYN01. The sequence goes on from JBFGYN010000009.1 coordinate 7,399, forward strand.
ATTGAGCTGTGGAACCTTATCGCCTGCTGGCTCGAGAAACCAGATGTTTTACCTTGTCCAATTCGCCCAAAATGTTTACAGTCCGTGCCAGACTATCGTCCTGCCACCTACCAGAATTGATTGAATGACTGAAGCCGCGACCAGCGCTTCCGCGGTGCCGTTCGAGCTCAAGGGGAGCCTGTTTACGCTCACCGTAATGCACCTGAGATCACCGGATCTGGATGCCATCGAGCGCGAGTTGGCCCGCAAGACGAATCAGGCTCCCGAATTCTTCCGAAACGCTCCAGTCGTGCTGGATCTGGCCGGTTTCGATGCGTCGAATGCGCCGGATTTCCGGGCCATCAAGTCAATTCTACGGGATTCTGGATTGATTCCAGTCGGCGTGCGGCACGGGGAGTCAGCCGTGCGCGAAGCAGCCATTGCTGCCGGACTGGCAATATTGCCCGAGCGAATCGAACGCGATGCGGCAAAGCCGAAGCCGGCGGCAAATAGCGCAGCCAAAGAAGTCAAAGATGCGCCAGTGGCGGCCAGACGGGCTGAGCGAGGTGGGGTAACACGAGTCGTCACCCAGCCGGTTCGCTCTGGGCAGCAGATCTATGCGGAGGGCTGTGACTTGTTGGCACTGCGTACGGTCAGCGCCGGCGCAGAAATTGTCTCTGATGGAAACATCCACGTGCTGGGCCAGCTTCGCGGAAGAGCGCTGGCGGGTGCCTCAGGCGACGAGAAGTCTCACATCATATGCCAGAGTTTGGAAGCGGAGCTGGTTTCCATCGCGGGTCGGTATCGGGTTTTCGACGAGCTCGATCCTGACGTGAGGGGAAAAGCCGTCCACATACATCTGGACGGCGATAGACTGCTCATCGAGCCGATTTGACCCGGATTCGACGCGGGAAATTGAATCGTCCGGGCAACGAAGGAGGAACGTAATATTGGCCAAGAACATTGTGGTTACCTCCGGTAAAGGGGGGGTCGGCAAGACCACGACGACCGCAAGCTTTGCCGTCGGCCTCGCCCTGCAGGGCTACAAGACCGTCGCCGTGGATTTCGACGTTGGGTTGCGCAACCTGGACTTGATAATGGGTTGTGAACGTCGAGTCGTCTATGATTTTGTGAACGTAATCAACGGCGAAGCGAATCTCAATCAGGCACTGATCAAGGACAAGCGCGTCGACAACCTCTACGTCCTGCCAGCGTCCCAGACCCGGGACAAAGAAGCCCTGACAAAAGACGGCGTTGGCCGGGTTCTCGGGGAGCTCGGACAATCCTTCGACTACGTGGTCTGCGATTCGCCTGCTGGGATCGAGCATGGTGCGCTCATGGCCATGTACTACGCCGACGAGGCGTTGATCGTGACCAATCCGGAGGTTTCCTCGGTTCGGGATTCTGACCGAATCCTCGGAATTTTGTCCAGCCGGTCCCGACGGGCGGAGGAAGTGGAGGAGCCGGTTCGAGAGCATCTTGTGATATCCCGTTACGCCCCGGGCCGCGTAGACGAAGGCGAAATGCTGAGTGTCGACGACATTGTCGAAATACTTGGAGTCGATCTACGCGGCGTCATTCCGGAATCGCCCGGGGTACTCCAAGCGTCCAATTCGGGTACGCCGGTCGTGCTGGACGAGGACAGCGATGCGGGCCAAGCCTATCGTGACTTGGTGTCGCGGTTTCTTGGCGAGGATCTGCCCCACCGATTTCTCACCGTCGAGAAAAAGGGCTTTCTGCGCCGATGGCTCAAGGGGCGACGCGCATGAGTATTCTCGACTTTTTCCGAACGAGCCGGCGCGAAAAGCAGACCGGTTCCGCCAAGCAGGCCAAAGAGCGGCTGCAGATCATCGTTGCCCGAGAAGGAGGGCGGCGAACGACCCCGGATTTTCTCCCGAAGCTCAAGCTCGAACTCTTAGACGTGGTCCGTAAGTACGTCATAGTCGAGCAGGATCAGGTGAAGGTGAATCTGGAACAGGACGGTGACTACGAGGTTTTGGAGCTGAATATCACGATTCCCGAGAGCGTCCAGCGCGCTTCCAACGCATAAATCGGCGTTCGTGCGCGAGACTTCCGACCCCGTCGTTTCCGACCGGGTCCGCCTGGACCGGTGGCTTTGGGCCGCTCGGTTCTACAAGACCCGCACCCAGGCGGGTCAGGCCGTTAACGGCGGCAAAGTCCAGCTCAACGGCCTTCGTGGCAAGCCGGCGAAGCTCATTCGTCTCGGTGACCGTGTCGAGATTCAGATGGGTGCGCTCAAGATGGAATTATTCGTGCGTGGCCTCTCTCATCGGCGCGGGCCAGCCAGCGTGGCCGTGACACTGTACGAGGAGACGGAAAGCAGCATAGGGCGGCGTGAGCATTTGATGGATCAACTCCGCGCGGAGGCACGTCTCGCACATGGTCTGGCATCCAGGGGGCGGCCGACCAAGCGTGATCGACGACGGATAGTCCGCTTCGTCCGGTCCGACAACTCGTGAATCCGTCCCAACCACCCCGGCGGAGCGTCGCCGCCGAATCGGCTCTCACCGATCGGCTCGGACCAGCGGTGGCGCGCATAACGCCTCGACGTCCTTTTTCTGGGTAGGCCATCGCCGATGCATTCGCCGTTTCGACGGCTGCAGCGAGCCGGTGACCATTCCTGGCGCCCACGAAGAGTCAGCCCATGACGCCAAAGGGTTGCGACCGCTTGGGCCGTCGAGTGCCAAGTAAGCAATGAGGGTAAACACGAATGAGCGAAGTGAAGCACGCGAAGCTGATCATTCTGGGTTCGGGCCCAGCGGGATATACCGCTGCGATCTATGCGGCCAGGGCAAACCTGGAGCCGGTGCTCATTACCGGTCTCGAAATGGGAGGGCAACTCACAACGACGACGGACGTTGACAACTGGCCAGGCGACGTCGAAGGATTGCAGGGACCGGATCTCATGGATCGCATGCGCCGTCACGCAGAGCGCTTCGAGACGGAGGTGATTTTCGATCACGTACATTCGGCAACGCTTTCGCAGCGTCCGTTTAAGCTCGAAGGGGATAGCGGCGCTTTCACATGCGATGCGTTGATCATCGCGACCGGTGCGAGCGCCATGTACCTGGGGCTTGCATCGGAGCAAGCATTCATGGGCAAAGGCGTTTCGGCGTGTGCAACCTGTGATGGATTCTTCTACCGCAAGCAGAAAGTTGCGGTGATCGGAGGCGGGAATACCGCCGTGGAAGAGGCGCTGTACTTGTCCAACATTGCGAGTGAGGTCATTCTGGTACACCGTCGAGACGCGTTCCGCGCGGAGAAAATCCTGCAAGGTCAGTTGTTCGAGAAGGTCCGAAACGGCAACGTGCAAATCGAGTATGACCATGTGCTCGACGAAGTTCTCGGCGATTCGGGTGGGGTGACCGGTGCACGAATTCGTCATGCGAAGACTGGGCTGACGAAGGATCTCGAATTGAGTGGCGTGTTCATCGCGATTGGTCACAAACCGAACACCGATCTTTTCGTGGGTCAGCTCGACATGTCGAATGGGTACATTCGTGTCAAGGGTGGCCTGGACGGGAACGCCACGCGGACGAGCGTTCCTGGGGTCTTCGCCGCCGGGGATGTGATGGATCACGTCTACCGACAGGCGGTGACATCGGCGGGCAGCGGTTGTATGGCGGCGCTCGACGCAGAGAAATATCTCGATGGGTTGGATGCGCAACTGCCGGCATCGGCTGACGTCACGGCAACTGCCTGATCGATGTGGTGATACGGATCGGACCGAGCCGCCGTGCCAACCTCTGAGTTGCAGACTTGGACAGGGAACACTGGTTGGCGACTGCTGTTGATGGGCGCTCCAACCGATAGGTTTGCGGGCAGGGTGGATGGGTGTCGACAGATGTATTCCCCCAAATCATCTGATTCTGGCTCGTGGCTGGCGTCCCATGTGCTTATCGAAACTCGATTCTAGGGCGGCATTGACGTGAAGGGCAGGGTACTCATCGTGGCGGGCTCCGACTCCGGGGGCGGAGCAGGCGTACAAGCGGATGTCAAGACCGTCACTGCACTTGGCGGATTTGCCGCCACGGCCATTACCGCGCTCACTGCCCAGAACACCCGCGGCGTCTTCGGGGTTTTCACGGTTCCACCGGCGTTCATCGCCAAGCAAATGGAAGTGGTGCTGGACGACATCGGGGCGGACTGTGTCAAGACAGGCATGCTTCACGATGCGGCCGTTATCGACGCGGTGGCAGACGTGCTGGAGGGCCGCGCCGAAGACATACCGCTAGTCGTCGATCCCGTCATGTACGCGAAAGGGGGCGAGTCACTCATTCGCCCGGATGCGGTGTCGATCCTGGAGCAGCGCCTGCTGCCCATGGCAACCGTCTTGACACCGAACCTATTGGAGGCGGCAGCGCTGAGCGGACAAAAGATTCGCACGGTAGAAGACCAAATCGATGCTGCGCGCTGTCTGCGTAGGATGGGGCCCGATGCAGTGCTCCTGAAAGGGGGGCGCGCGTCCGGCGAGACACTGGTAGACGTGCTCGCGACCGAAAATGGCGAGGAGTTGTTCCAAGCTGAGCGCTTCGACTCCCGAAATACCCACGGGACCGGCTGCACGCTCGCGTCCGCGATATCGCAGGGAATCGCAAGCGGCCTGACGCTTCGCGCCGCCGTCACTCGCGCTTTGCGCTATGTCCGCGAAGCGATCGAGTTTGCGCCAAATCTCGGCCTTGGCCACGGGCCACTCAACCACGGTTTTACCGTGCGCCCCTTTCCCGACTAGCCCGAAAATTGCGTGGGGTCGCACCAGAACGGCCGGGATAGTGTTGTCCCGCCAATCATGCAGGGCGAAATTCTGGGGAAGGCCTGATCTATTCGCACGGTCGCGCCGGAGTTTTCGCGCCCGTGGGCACTCGAGCACTCAACTCGTTCTTCGCGCAAACCGCAGTTTTGGCTACGCATTCCAGCCCAAGTGCGCGCTCGGAACCATCACAGCCCCCCTTCCCCGGAATTCCAGCGAGCGATGTGCCTTAGAGCTTGGCCCAATTGTTGCGCTGATGGAAATGTGCCTGCTCTTGGCAGCCCATGATCAAACACCGAAGCCGTTAACCAATTTGCCAGTCAAACTCCAATTTTTCCAGGCAGTTGGGTGAACATGACGGTGTCGGTGAACTCCCGTGACGGGATTCTCGGGAGAAAAATGGGGTCACTCAGGTTTGACGCGGCGCATCGATTGAGTGCGTCCGTGCACCAACGCGATCCAGTTTGGAGCAAAGAACATGCTTTCCGCAAAAGACTGCCTCGACTACTGCGACCTGACCGATGACGAGATTCGCGCGCTGGCGGAACACGAGCACATACCCGAGGTACTGGCGGCGGAGCTTGGCGAGTGTCTGCTGGAGACTGACGTGGGAACGTGGGTCATGATGAAGGCGATTCGCGAGGAATGGGAACGGGCCTGCGCGAGCGGAAACGCATCGCGAGCCGCTGAGCTCGAGACAACCCTCAAGCGGTTCGAGACTGCGCATCCAACCTATCGATTTAAGTGACCCTCTGCGGGCAGACCACTGCTCGCTTTCCAAGTGCCCACGGTCCAAGCTGCCTCGACCTAGCCCGGACGCTGCATCGGCATCCGGAATTTTCGCGGAGGACTGGCCGAATCAGCTTGTGCGATCGCGCGAGATAGGTGGCCAGAACCCGCGAAAAACCGGATAGCGCCCCAGGCGACAGAGTGTCAATGGCTAATATACGCACGAATCGCTGTTTTCCTTGACCAAATTGCCCAAATTGGAGCGTCCCGGTGAAATATTCGGGCTAGGTTTGCTGTGACCTGGTTCAGCTCGTCGTATTTCTCCAGTTGCTCAAAATGAGTGTGCGGGGCTCTAGGTGGAACGCAACCGGTCCTGCTCGTTGCAGTTCACACAGGCTCAGGGTGTAATGTGTCTATCGCCGAAACATTGCGGTTTCCAGGCCGTGAAACCCGCCGTCTTCACCGGCGTTGACAACGTCGAGGGCTTGCTCCTTTTCGATCTTGTTTCCTGACCCCGCATCGACCACCAGATCACCTGGCCCGAGTTCTTCCGTTTTGCCCTGGGCGAAGTAAGCAATGGCGCCTGTCGTCGCCATCGTGATCGCTGTCTGCTCATTCTTGGCAGCCGCTCCTTGCACACACTGACAGGCCACGAAGCACCAGTAGTGGCCAAAGTCGCTTCCCTGCTATCTCCAGCGCGGTACGTGGGTTACCAACCAGTAAGCAATTGCTGCGGGGGGGCAGTGAGTTCCCCGCGAATAGCGTCCGTGTCGCAAGATAGAGACAAAGTTTCACGATATATTTTATAAAGTTAGCAGCAAGCCACAGGCAAACTGTCGCCAGTGGGCGACGATTCTTGTTGGTTTGGCTGGCAACAACATGACGATACGGCCACGTTCGTGAGCATTTTTAAATGCAGGACAATAAGTTAAGATTGCGCTCGGCCAGTTGGTATCGCTCTTGTAGATCACTGCACGGAGCGGCATGTGGCCGCCCCACGGCGCCGCCCACCACGACGGCGCTGCGGCGCAAGAAACGCAAACGAAACGTTAAACATTGAGGTGAACGTAATGAATGGGAAATTGGGAATTGGACTGATTGCACTGCTCTTTTCGGTCGCCGCTGCCGCTGCTGATGCGGAAGCGTTCCAGGCGGCTGACGCCGACCAAGACGGCTACATCAGCAATGAAGAAGCCGCAACCGTTGAGGGACTGGCTGATCAGTTCAGTGAAGTCGACGCGAACGAAGACGGGAAACTCGACGAAGCTGAATTCGCCCAGTTCGAAGCCCAGTAATGCCCAAAATGGGTTGAACGCAAGGACCGAAGGCAACGACAACGTTGCCGCTGGCACAAGGACGTGCCGCGCCTCACCGCCACCGTACGATTTCCCGCCCCGCCATTGATCAGTTTGCCTGTGCACCGGCCAAACGAGGCGATCGATTCACTGCTGACAACTGCCTACGGAATTCGGACGACACCGCCGCCGGTCTACCCAGCGCGCGTTTCCGAGCAGCGCCTCGTCGAAGTTGGCGCCCACGATATCGGCCCCTTGCAGGTTCGCGCGCGTCAAGTCGCTGCCTCGAAAATTTGCGTCGATCAACGTTGCTCCGTTCAACTGTGCGGCACGGAGACTCGCTTTCTCGAGGTTGGCCTCTTCCAGGTTCGCGCCGCTCAGAATGGCCTCCTCCAAATTCGTGGCGACCAGCGAAGCGCCGTAAAGATCCGATTGCTCCAGATTAGCGCCCATCAGGGTTGCGCCATCGATAATTGCGGACTCGAGCCGTGCGCCGTAGAATTGCGCTCCGGCCGCCGCGGCGCCCGCTAGCCGCGCACCTAGAAGATTACCGCGGTCGACGCGCGCCCGATCCATTGCGGCCGACTCGAGATTCGCACCCGCGAGGTTCGCTCCCACGAGGTACGTGTCGCGTAACTTGGCACCCTCCAGGTTTGCTCCACTGAGATCTGCCCTTCCCAGATAGGCGCCATTCAGCCGAGCTCCAGCGAGATTGGCGCCGGCTAGCGTTGCCCCGGTCAGGATGGCGCCGCGAAGGTCAGCCCGCGCCAGATCCAAATTCGGCTTGTTGCAATCGAGCCAGTTCACTTCGGGCGCGGCCGGATCGTCGCAGGCTGCCACGGCGCCGCCGAAGGGCGATCCAATGCATGCCGTCAGCGCGGCGCTCAGCCAGAGGCGGTTCACCGGCCGTCCTTGCGAAAAGCCAATCGAAACACGTCACGGAAATGTTTTGCAAAATGGATCGTCATTCCCTCGCGAACGTGCTCCGGCAGTTCTTCGTAGTCACCCCGGTTGACCTCGGGCAGAATGATCGTCCACATGCGGCTTCGCCGAGCCGCAATGATCTTTTCACGGATCCCGCCCACCGCCAGTACTTGGCCGGTCAGAGTTAATTCGCCCGTCATGGCGACGGGCTCCGGCGCCTGTCCGAGTGCGAGTGAGACCAGTGCCGTCGCCATTGTAATGCCAGCACTCGGCCCGTCCTTCGGAGTGGCTCCCTCCGGGACGTGAAGGTGCACGTAGGCAGTATCATAGAAAGTACTCGATACGCCGAAGCGTTTGAGATTGGCCGCGACGTAATCGTAGGCTATGGACGCCGATTCCTGCATGACGTTACCCAGTTGTCCGGTGAGGCGGACGCCGCGTCCACCTTGATGCACGATGGCCGCCTCGATGTTCAGGGTCGCGCCGCCAAGAGAAGTCCATGCGAGGCCGGTCGACATCCCCACGCCAGCACTGATTCGTTCTGTGCGAAACCAACGTTTACCCAGGTAGCCCTCGAGAGAGCGCACGCCGACCCGAATAGTCTTGACTTCGCCGCGAACGATTTCGACTGCCGATTTGCGCACGATCCGCCCAAGCTGCTTTTCCAAATTTCGAACTCCTGCCTCCCGAGCGTATCCCTCGATGATCTGCCGAAGTGCCGCATCGCTCAACTTCAGGCGGCCTCTCGGAACACCGGACCTCTCGAGCAACCGAGGCCAAAGGTGATGCTTTGCAATTTCCATCTTCTCTGCGGTGATGTAGCCAGACAAACGAATGATCTCCATTCGATCCAGTAGAGGTCTCGGAACGGTGTCCAGTTGATTCGCCGTGCACACAAACAACACGTTTGAGAGATCGAATCGGACATCCAGGTAGTGATCGAGAAAGTCTCGATTCTGTTCCGGGTCCAGCACCTCCAAGAGCGCCGAAGCCGGATCGCCCTGGTAGGATGCGCCCACCTTGTCAATCTCATCCAGCATGATGACCGGGTTGCTGACTTGAACCTCTTGCATGGCCTGGATGATTTTCCCGGGCATGGCCCCGATGTATGTCCGCCGATGTCCCTTGATTTCCGCCTCGTCCCGCATCCCGCCAACGCTGAATCGAAAAAATTTTCGTTCCAGCGCGGTGGCAATCGAGCGCCCTACAGAGGTCTTGCCGACCCCCGGTGGGCCCACTAGCAATATGATGGACCCGCCGACCTCCCCTTTCAGCGCACCAACCGCGAGAAATTCGATGATGCGGTCCTTGACGTCCTCCAGTCCGTCGTGATCCCGATCGAGAGCCCTACGGGCCAGTTCCAGGTCCAACCGGTCCTCGGAATGAATGCCCCATGGTAGAGACGTGATGACATCGAGATAATTCCGAGTCACTGCGTATTCCGGTGACCCTAGTTCCAATACTGATAGCTTTTGCAGTTCCTCATCCATTCGAGTCTCGGCTTGCTCTGTCAGCACCAGCCCCTCGCGCCGCTCACGGAATCGATCGATATCGGCAGTTCGATCGTCCTTCGCGATCCCCAGTTCCTGTTGAATGACTTTGAGCTGTTCCTTGAGAAAGAATCGGCGCTGTTGCTCCGACATCTGACGCTCCACCTGCTCGTGAATCTGAGTTTGCAGGCGAGCGACTTCGAGCTCCTTTCTGATGAGTGTCAGCGCTTTCTTCATGCGCGGGACTAAATTGACCTGCTCCAGAACTGCTTGCAATTCCTCGCGCTTGGACGTGGTCAGTGCGGTCGCGAAATCCGTCAGCGGCGACGGGTTGTTTGGACTGAAACGATTGAAGAACTGACGCAATTCCTCCGTGTAGAGAGGATTGACTTGCAGCAGTTCCTTGATGGTGCTGATGATGGCCATCGCATAAGCGCGAATTTCCTGGCTGTCGAGGGGCGTCTGATCCTCCGGATAGACCACCTGCACCAGGTACGGCAGTTCCGTGGACAACCAGCGAAAGATTCGGAAGCGGCGTATTCCCTCGCAAATCATTTGAACCTTGTCGTCGCCCACGCTGACCTGATGGATTCGAACCAACGTGCCGGTACCGTAGAGATCGTCCGGCGTCAGATTGCTCGCGTCCTCGTGCCGCGTAAGCACCAAACCGATCATTTTGTACTCGGATGCGGCCGCCGCCTTCACCGTGTCCAGCCAGGGCCCCTGGTCCAAGACGATCGGCATGACCTGGGCGGGGAAAAAGGGCCGTTCCGTAAGCGGCAGCAAGTGCAGCATCCGTGGCGCCATATCCACGGGAACAGCAAGCTGGGTTGACGGCTTCCCACGGGATTCGGGTTGATCCTCATCCTCGCCTTTGGGCAAGACTTCGGCATCCGGGGCTTCTTCGTCGGCCATTCGGGTTCCCGTTTGGGTTTGTTGGGCGCGTGTCGGGGTCTCAAAAGATAGCGGATTTATCCGCATCGAGTGCAAAACTGTTCTTGCTCCCAGGTAGAAATTGGGGCGAAACGAGGGGGTTCAAGGCTGCGATGCCGCGACCCGACGATCAGCGTCCGCGTGCGTCAGCGCTGTCGGCAAGAACGCGAATTGCGTCTGAGATTTCCACCGGATAGGTTTCGGAATTCGTCAGGCATTTCATTGCGTCGGGCAGCGACGCCAGTTCCCGGGCGGCGTGGGCGCGGATATCGGAGATGGGTGGCGGCGGGTGTATGCGTTTTCCCGATCGCATCACCGGCTGAATGAGCGGGCGCCCAAGATGTTCCTCTGTCTCTAAGCCAATCAGGTCGCTGGACATCTTCCCGGGCTCGTCGTGTCGACGAAACACCTGCTTTCGCCCCGGCCAGGTTGCTTTTCCCTCGGAGCGTTTTCGTCTTGGCGTGAGTTGGTACTCCTGGAGCTTGTACACTGCATCCAATGACGGGCTGTCCCCCGACGTATCGAGTTGTGTGCCGACACCGAAGCCATTGATCGGTGCCTGCCCATCTATCAATGTTTCCAGTGCGAACTCGTCAAGGTTTCCGCTGGCGAATATTCCGATATCATGAAAGCCGGATTGATCGAATAGTGTTCGCACCTGCCGGGCGTTCGCCGCGAGATCACCGCTGTCGATCCGAACGGCTTTTACGACTATGCCGTGAGCGGACAGTTCGCGCGCCAACGCGACGACTCGCCTGGCCGCCTGCTCCACATCGTAGGTGTCGATCAGCAGAACCACGTTTTCCGGCTGCGTGTGGGCAAAATGCCGAAATGCGTCCACTTCGTTGTCGTGCGCCTGCACGAACGAGTGAGCCATGGTGCCAAATACCGGGATGCCGTAGAGAGCACCCGCGGCAACCGTTGCCGTTCCCTCGAAACCAACCAGATAGTTGGCCCGTGCCGCGAGCACTCCTGCCTCGCTGCCGTGTGCGCGGCGAAATCCAAAGTCCAGGAGCATTCGACCCGGGGCAGCCAGAACGCAGCGGGCCGCCTTGCTGGCAATCATGGTCTGAAAATGCAGGAGATTGATGAGCCGACTCTCGATGAATTGCGCTTGCGGGAGCGGTGCGACGATTCTCACAAGCGGTTCGTTCGCGTAGCAAACGGTGCCTTCCGGGAGCGCGTAGACGTCACCTTCGAATCGAAAATTAGCAAGCCAGCGGACAAAATCGCTCCCGAACCGGTTCGTCTTCGACAGCCAACTCAGTTCGTCGCTCGTGAAGTGCAGCGATTCCAGATAGTCGAGCAACTGCTCGAGTCCCGCCGCCACAAGGAACGCGCGCTGCTCGGGCAGTTTGCGCACGTAGCATTCGAACACCGCCTCGTCGGCCATGCCCTGTCTAAAGTAGGCCTCGAGCATTGTCAGTTGATAGAGATCCGTCAACAGGGCGCCGTTTGTGTCAATCATCTGAAGTACGGTAAGGCTCTCGAAATCTGGCGTTTGGATTGCTGCCTCATTTGGCTGCCGAGCAAAGCGTCAGCTCCCTTCCAGATCCAGGTGCTCCGTGGATCGGACAAATGTTCGCACAATGAATTCCGCAATCTGTTCAAAATCGTTCAAGTCGAGTATCGGCCGATCGGTATCAATTGGCGCGTTGGAGGCGATCGCAACAATGTCTTGATCTGATGGCGACAAGAGGGGTTTTCCGAGTTCCAGGCGGTGAAGTTCGATTTTCGGAATCGCGAGATGCCTGAACCCTTCTACGAGGATGATGTCCAGTGTGGCTGGATTCAACCACGTTAGCAGTTCAGTCAGCGTGGGGTCCGAATCGGGTTGTCGCTCGACGATCAGCCCCAAGCGATTTGCGGATGCGACGAGCGTCTGTTCTGCGCCCGCCTTGCGTAATCGGTAGCTGTCCTTCCCGGGGTGGTCGATGTCGAATCGATGATGGGCGTGCTTTATCACGCCGACGCGTAAACCGCGCCGCTTCAGCGCCGGGACGACGTGGGTGAGTAAGGTGGTTTTACCCGTGCCGCTCCAGGCGGCGAATCCGACGACCGGAACGGGCAAAGCGTCGTAGGGCATGGGTTATGGGATCGTTTGGAGCGTCTTGGAGTCTATCACAGTGGTTGCATGATTCCTGAAGGCCCTAAAAGCGACATGATTCCGTGAAAACCTCAACCGCGATCTTGGCCGGAGTCGTACTGGCCCTGGGGGCAACCGCTGCCGTGCCGATGCCCGACGTTGACGTGCCCAATGGCGTCACAGTCTTGCACGTCGATGGCCCGATCGGACCGGCGACCAGCGATTTCTTCGTCCGCGGGCTCGAACGCGCCGTCGAGTCGGGTCACGACGTTGTCGTATTGCAGATCAATACGCCCGGTGGGCTCGACAGCTCGATGCGTGACATGATCGCGGCAATTCTCGGTTCTTCCGTTCCCGTCGCGACCTATGTGGCACCGGCGGGTTCCCGAGCGGCCAGTGCAGGCACATACATCTTGTACGCCAGTCACGTTGCGGCGATGGCGCCGGCGACGAATCTGGGCGCGGCCACGCCTGTTCAGATTGGTGGCCTTCCGCAGCCCGCGCGTCCCAAACCCGGCACGGACGAAAAAACGCCTGCCCAGAGCGACAAAGAAGCGCCAGCGAAGGACGATGGCGACTCCACGGAGAACTCTTCGGAAGATGCTGGGGACCCGATGAAGCGGAAGGTCATCAATGACGCGAGGGCGTACATACGCGCACTCGCCCAGCTCCGCGGACGAAATGCCGAGTGGGCTGAACGCGCAGTGACCCATGCGGCCACACTGACGGCCGAGGAGGCCGCCGAAATGGGTGTGGTGGACGTGGTTGCTGCCAGCGTCTCCGAGCTGTTGGAAAAAATCGATGGTCGTCTGGTAGTGACGTCCGCGGGGGAGCGACACCTTGCGACCGCCGGCGCTCAGGTCTTTCACGTCGAGCCCGATTTTCGCAGCCGCATGTTGGCAGTAATCACCAATCCGCAGGTTGCATACATCCTCATGTTACTGGGTATCTACGGGCTGTTTTTCGAATTGTCTAATCCTGGATTTCTCGTTCCCGGCGTTCTCGGCGCGATCTTTCTGCTGCTTGCGCTTTTCGCGTTTCAGGTGCTTCCGGTCAATTATGCCGGTCTTGCGCTGATCATTCTCGGGATCATGTTCATGGTTGGCGAGGCGTTCGCGCCCAGTTTCGGAATTTTGGGGCTCGGCGGAGTCGTGGCATTCGTTGTGGGCTCGCTCATGCTGTGGGACGAGGAGGGCCCGGGCTATGAGGTTCCGGTGGCTCTCATCGGAGGGTTCGCTATTGCCAGCGCTGTGCTATTGATTGGGCTGGGTCGCATGGTCATGCGGCAGCGGCGCCGCCCGATCGTCAGCGGCGATGACGCGTTGATGGATCTGGTGGGGACCGCGCTGGAGGATTTCGATGGCTCTGGCAGGATACTCGTGCATGGTGAGAGCTGGAATGCTCGCTCGCAGCACCCGTTGAAGAAGGGTGACGCAGTTCGGGTCGTTGGCCGTGACGGACTCGTGCTGTCCGTAAAACGCGCTGAAGAGGGTAGCTAGATGATACCGACTGGATACGGATTGGTCGTCGCGGTGGGCGTCTTGCTCGCCATCTTGATCATGTCCCTGAAAGTGTTGCGGGAATACGAGCGGGGGGTGGTGTTTTTGTTGGGCCGTTTCCAGAAGGTGAAGGGACCCGGCCTCATCATTATCGTTCCGGTCATCCAACAGATGATCCGCGTTGATTTGAGAACGGTAACCATGGATGTTCCGAGCCAGGACGTCATTTCGCGGGACAACGTTTCCGTCAAAGTCAATGCCGTCCTCTACTTCCGGGTGCTTGATGCCCAGCGAGCGATTATTGAAGTCGAGGATTTCTTGCTAGCAACCAGTCAGCTTGCACAGACAACCCTGCGCTCTGTGCTGGGTCAGCACGAGCTCGACGAAATGTTGTCGGAGCGGGACAAGCTCAATGAAGACATCCAAGGCATACTCGATGCGCAGACAGATATTTGGGGGATCAAGGTATCGAACGTCGAGATCAAGCATGTGGACATCGATGAGACTATGGTCCGGGCGATCGCGAAACAGGCCGAGGCAGAACGGGAACGCCGCGCGAAGGTAATCCATGCCGAGGGCGAATTCCAGGCGGCGGCCAAATTGCTCGACGCAGCGCGGATCATTGCCAAACAGCCCCAGGCGCTGCAGCTCCGCTATCTGCAAACACTCAACGACCTATCGAGTGATCGAACCTCGACAGTGGTATTTCCGGTGCCAATGGATTTGTTGACCCCGTTTTTGAGAGCCCCCAAGTCGCCCGCGCCCGAAACTGGTGAGGATTCCGAGGCGTGAGTGAGCCGGAAGCTGCGGCATTTCAGTCGCCGGTCCTAGATCGATTTCTGGATCGGTTGTGGCTCGAAGATGGCCTCAGCAGCAATACCATCAACGCTTACCGTTCGGACTTGGCGGGGCTCGGTGACTGGTTGTGTCGTCGCGGTGTTGTCCTCGAAAATCCGGCGCGAGCAGACCTCCTTGCCTATCTGGCGCACCGCGCAGAGCGGGGCGTCAGCCCCCCTACCGCGGCCAGGTTGCTTTCCGCAATGCGTCGATTCTACCTGTTCGTAGTCCGGGAGGGGTTGAGGTCTTCCGACCCGACAGCGCAGATCTCCTCGCCCAAGCTCGGTAGGCGGCTGCCGGATTCCCTTACGGAGCGCGAGGTGGAACGATTGCTGGAAGCGCCGAATGTCGAATCGAGCCTCGGCCAGCGGGATCGGGCGATGCTCGAGTTGCTGTACGCCTGTGGGTTGAGGGTTTCGGAATTGATTTCGCTTGAGATTGAACAGGTCGATCCCCGCTTGGGCTGCATTCGCGTTGTCGGGAAGGGGCGGAAGGAGCGCCTGGTTCCGATGGGTGACAGCGCGTTGGATTGGCACGAGCGATATTGTGCGACCGGCAGACCGGATCTGTTGCAAGGGCGAGCGAGCCACGACCTCTTCGTCACCCGCCGTGGCCGCGCGATGAGTCGGCAGGCGTTCTGGCAGTGCGTGCGCCGCTACGCGGCGTTGGCGGGGATTAGAAAGCCCCTGTCACCGCACACGGTTCGGCACGCTTTTGCCACTCATCTACTGAATCATGGTGCCGACCTCAGAGCGGTTCAAATGTTGCTTGGTCACAGCGACTTGTCCACGACCCAAATCTATACGCACGTTGCGCGTGAACGGCTGAAAGACTTGCACGCCCGTCATCATCCACGTAGCGGATCGCGAGTCATCGAGCGCTCGGTCTAGGCCGAGTTTGCGGTCGAAGGTAAAAGCCGCGATCATGTTTCTTATCAACGCACAGCGTCGAGAACAGGGCCGTTGCCCAGCGAGGATAGTTGCGATGTTTCGGTATCTGTTATCGGGCCTGACTGTGTCGTGTCTCGTGCTGATTGCCGCATACGCGGATGATGGACCAGAACTACAACCCTTGACGCGTGCTTTGGGGGGTGTGGAGCCTGACTTCGTTGGGCCGTCGCCCGTGGCTGGACTGTACGAGGTTGTGGTTGGTTCTCAAATTCTCTACGTGAGTGAGGATGGTCGATATGCCATCAACGGCAGTGTGATTGACGTGGCCGAGGGGCGCGACGTCACCGAACCCAGACGCGCCGAAATCCGAGCGGGGATGATCGAGCAAGTCGGGGAAGACCGAATGGTGGTCTTCGAGCCGAACGGCCGACCAGTCAACCATACAGTGACCGTGTTCACCGACATAGATTGTGGGTATTGCCGCAAGTTACACGCGGAGATTCAGGATTATACGAATTCTGGTATCCGAGTTCGGTACTTGTTCTACCCGCGGTCTGGGTTGAAAACGCCGTCCTATGACAAGGCAGTAACCGTTTGGTGTTCCGGTGACCGCCGAGAGGCACTGACTCGAGCCAAACAGGGACAGCATCTCAAGAACCTGACTTGCCCGAATCCGGTGGAAGATCACTATCAGCTAGGCGGTGAAATCGGAGTCCGCGGGACCCCGGCGATTCTACTCGACAACGGTCAGATGTTGCCGGGCTACGTCCCGGCCGATCGGCTCAGCGCCATCCTAGACGCCAGTTGAGTGGTCGAGCGGCGCGGGGGCGAAATGCCGAGTTCCGGTTAGATTTCCGCATTCGGTCCATGTCGAAGCTGCGCCTACTCTGGCCGGCCAGGCGAGAAATCGGTCAGCTATGAGGCAACGAACTCTCGGCATGGCTCCTTCGGTTACATTCTTTGCGAGTCAACTCGTCAACTCGTTGAGTGCTTGCTTCCTGCCGCTGCAGGTCTATACTTTTCAGTCTGTGATGCGGAGCCGCGCAGTCACGGCGATTTGGAAATTGATACGCGACTACCTTGACGCCCGAGGGCAAATGGGTAGAATGCGCGGCTCTGTAGCGTTTGGGTATTGGTAAACCCGGGCGCGGAGGTTCTTTAACAATTTGGTTGCAGG
>JBFGYN010000010.1:0-22197 GCA_041587415.1 Candidatus Competibacterales bacterium
GCGGCGACGGCATTGCTGTAGCGCCCCAAAGGCGCCCCGCAGGCGCTGTGTCCGAACCCGCGGCAAGTCGATATCCCGCATCGGCTCTTGCGCGAGCGAACAAGCTGGTCTGGCCAACCCTGCGCGAAATTCCCGAATCCCGATGCAACGACCGAGCTAGATTTTCATGGACCGCATTTGTGCTGGAGTCAGCACCCAGCGAACCATGCCCATTGCCACCCCCGGCACGGAATCGAATGCCAGCATGCAGACACCGCATTCCTTGAGGGCGACCGCGCGGTTGGGGCGGCCGCAGGTGAGGAACCCAATCAGCTTGCCCAGATCCGGTTCCTGACCGACGATCGCCACGACCGAGTCGGCCGGTTGGGTCGACAGCCAGGCGAGCACATCGGCAGGCCTGCCTCCCGGTGTCAAGGCTTCGAGTATTTCCAACGGCACCCGTCGATAGACACGCGCGATCACCTCGGCCGTGTCACCGGCTCGCCGCGAGTTGCTGCACGCCAACCGATCGATTCGCTTTTCCAAGCGGCGCAGCTTGGTCGCAACCTTGCGCATCTGCCGTCGGCCGGCATCACCCAGTGCACCCGAGTCGTCAGCGCAATGCGTTTGCCCGGGGGCTGCACGTCCCTCGGCAGCAGCGTGCCTAATCAGTATCAGTTTCATGCGCCCAAGGCGAGTGGTGGCATCGAGTGTGGATCAACCCGTCGTGGCCGCAGGCGGTGCCGGCCCGCGCACACGAGCGGGATGGACGATGCGGTCTGCGGAAAAATGGCACACGAACGTGCTGCCACGACCCTGCTCGCTTCGAATTTCCAAGCGCCCCCCGTGCCGAATCAGAACGTGCTTGACGATCGCGAGACCCAGTCCGGTTCCGCCAGCCTGTCTCGAACGCCCCGAGTCGACGCGGTAGAAGCGCTCCGTTAACCTGTCCAGATGGCTTCGCGGAATGCCTGCGCCATCGTCCTCCACCGAGAACTGCGCGCCATGCTCAGAGGCTGCCCATTGGAGTCGAATTCGACCGCCGGCCGGTGTATACCGAACGGCATTGAAAACGATGTTGGAAAACGCGCTGCGAAGCTCCGATTCGGAACCGGACAACCACAGTTGATTGTCCGAATCCAGCTCAATATGGTGTTGCTTTTCGCCGCTCAAGGCGTTGGCGTCCTCCCGAATCGCGGCGAGCATTCCGGGCACGGCGACGACCTGATCGAGATCCGCTGGCGCATCGGTTTCCAGTCTCGAGAGGAGCAGGAGATCCTTGACGATCTCCTGCATGCGGGAGGTCTGGGCAATCATCTGCCGAATCGGTTTCGCCCATCGTCCGCGAGCCATTGCGCTGCTCTCTGACATGGTTTCCAGGTAACCCGTCAAGACCGTCAGGGGTGTACGCAGCTCGTGGGAGACGTTGGACACGAACTGGCGGCGAGTATGCTCGAGTCTCTGCAGCCGCGTTACGTCCTCGGCGATCAACAATTGCTGCCCGGCGCCGTAGGGCACGATTCGAATGCTGAGCAGCGGCTGGCCGTGCCCGGGTTGGGAAACCACCAACGGATTCGATAGATCACCGGCGCGGACGTAAGCAAGCAGATCGGGGTCTCGAACGATATTGCCGAGGGGCTGACCGATGTCCGAGGCTTGGAGTTCGAGCAGCTGTTCGGCGCCAGCGTTGCACCAGAGTATTCGCCCGTGCTCGTCCAGCGCCACCAGTCCCTCCGGGACAGCATCGGCGGCTTCGCGAAATCGACCGACCAGCAACTCCAGCTGGTGCTCGCGGGATCGGAACTTTCGGAATGCCCGTCTGACCCGTGCCGCCAGAATCGAGCCGAGACCGAAAGCAGAATCCGGCTCCCGCTGAAATCCCGATTCCACCCAGCGTTCGATCCAGGCCAGTAGTCTGACCTGAGCGAATGCGAACAGAAACAGGCCGGCCACGAGGCACATGGCGGGCTGCCCTACGATCCACCCGATGGCGAGGCTCACCGCCGACACCAGAACCAGCCCCCCGGAGGTGCCGAGCCATAGCCTGTGCACGGTCAAAGCCGCGTCGAAAAGCGGTAGCCGGCACCGCGGACGGTCTGAATGAGATTGGCATGCATGCTCGGCTCGAGCGCCTTTCGCAGCCGTCTGATGTGCACATCGACGGTCCTCTCTTCCACGTACACGTTGCTGCCCCAGACACGATCGAGAAGTTGGCCTCGGCTGTAGACCCGATCCGGATGCGCCATCAGGAACTTGAGCAGCCGATACTCCGTCGGACCCAACTCCACCTGGCGGTGCGCGGCGGTCACCCGATGTCCCACGGTGTCCAGCTCGAGCCCGTTCGCGCGCAGGGTGGCGTCGCTGCCGTCCGGGGCGGCGCGCCGCAGCACGGCCTTCATTCTCGCCACCAGCTCCCGCGGCGAGAACGGCTTGGTGACGTAATCGTCTGCTCCGGATTCGAGACCTAGGACCTTGTCGTCCTCTTCTACCCTGGCCGTCAGCATGATGATGGGGATGTCACGCGTCAAATCTTCCTTTTTCCAACGTCTTGCCAGTTCGAGACCGCTCACGCCCGGCAGCATCCAATCGAGCAGGATCAGATCCGGGCTTTGATCGGCTATGATCGATTGTGCACTGGATGCATCACCTGCCTGCAAAGCGGTAAATCCCGCCTGCTCCAAAGCGAACACCGCCATGTCACGGATCGGCTGCTCGTCTTCAACGATCAAGACCCTGGGGCTACTCATGGCTTCTCCGCGTAGCTCGTCGAGATGGCGAATACAAGACCAAACATGTTACAGAAATATGACCCGCTGCTCGGCGCTTTCCCCGAAATGGCGATTCTGCTCGGAAAATTGCGTTTGCAGTTCGAGATGTGTCCGCGTGGCGTAGACGCCCGGTGCGGCAGATGGCAAGACCCTGCAACCGCATCCGACAGTCAAGAAGGTGTCTCATTTCGTTGCGATGATGCGGGCGAGGCAATAAACTCTGGACCCATCGACTCCAAGATGGGTCGGCAATCGTTACAAGAATTGAACGGGCGAGTGACGGTGGCAGGACCGGATTGCTCTGCCAGACCTGGTGGGTCGAGTGGACTACTTGGTCATCGCAACTGCAGAGGATCGGACAACCGCCAAGCTGCTGAATGGTGGCAGCGTACTGTGGGTTCGAAGGCGGAAAGCCGTTACCAGGAGGTGGCCAATGAGTGAGATCAAGGGCTTCAAGCCATACGAGCTGAAAGACGGCGAAGATTACATGAACGACGCGCAGCTGGAGCATTTCAGGGAGGCGTTGACGTCCTGGAAGCAGCAGCTCATGGAGGAAAGTGAACGAACGGTTCACCATATGCAAGACGAAGCGCTGAACCTTCCGGACCCCAATGACCGGGCAAGTCAGGAGGAGGAATTCTCCATCGAGCTTCGAACCCGTGACCGGGAGCGTAAACTGCTGCGAAAAATTTCGAAGTCTCTGGACCGCATCGCCAGCGGGGACTACGGCTATTGCGAAGCATGCGGCGTCGAGATTGGCCTACGTCGGCTCGAAGCCCGACCCACGGCAGAGTTGTGTATCGACTGCAAACAGCTCGAAGAGGTCAAAGAAAAGACCTGGGCCGCCTGAGCTGCCGAAGTCCGTTTTCCCTTTCGACCGACGCGCCGCAGGGCGCGTCGGTCGCGTTCGGGTACTGCCTGTGATGCACTTCTTCCGACAAACCGTCGCAGATTCTTTCCGGCAATCTCGATGTCGCATTGACAAGAATAGTCGTCGCGCCTTTTAACTTAGACCCGGTCTAATTCGCGCAGCACTCATGCTGCCCCGCAACGAGAGGAGGGCTTCGACGAAATCGCCGACTGGTTTGAGGCTCTGGCCAGGATCGAGCGATTCCACGCCAACCGGTCCCAGAAGGCATTGGATAATCTGGACAGCTGACCTGGAGCCGACTGGCGGCAGACAAGGCGCCAATCGTCGCCGTCGCTGCTGCCGCCACCTTCGTGACGGCCATCGAGGGTCGTTCCGGTCACGACGCTACATACCCGGTGAAGCGCGAGTTCCACGACACGTCCGTGCGGATTGGACGCCCGGTATCGAATCGCGTCGACAAATTGGAGGTCGAGCACGACGGCAGCGATTGGCCGACGGCGGACGAGCAAATTTTTCATGGTCTGAACTAAGGGGGCGCGCCGGAGCATCCACTGGCATTGCTCCGAAAGGCGTATGGCATCTGAGACCATTTCACGACGGGGAGTATTCGAATGGCGAACGAGGGTTACCACGAGGAAATCACCGAACTCAGCGACGCCACGCGGGACATGCACAGGGCGATCATTTCGCTAATGGAGGAATTGGAAGCGGTCGACTGGTACAACCAACGTGTCGACGCCTGTCGCGACGACGAGCTGAAGGCGATACTCGCCCACAACCGGGACGAGGAGAAGGAACACGCGTCGATGGTCCTGGAGTGGATCCGAAGACGCGACCCCACGTTCGACAAGGAACTTCGCGACTATCTTTTCACGAAGGATCCGATTGCGGCCCTCGAACAGGATCGGGAACACGACTAGCGAAGCCCGGAACCATTCCGTACGGAAACGGATTCGGGTACCGCCTTATTCCAGCTGAACACTCTGATTTGAGATGAGTTCCCCAGGTGAGGTGAGCACCCGATCATCAAGAAATTGAGCCGGAGCGACCTGATCAGCCTCGAGCGGTACGCGGAGGCTCGCGGTGATTTCCGTGCGAAGACACTGAAACACAAACCCGATTGCCAGGTAAGGCTGGGCGTAAACGCCACGCTCTATTTCGAGGACCGCCTCACCGTTCTGTATCAGGTTCAAGAGATGCTTCGAGTGGAGCGGATAGTCCAGGCGCCCGGTATCGACGAGGAACTGGATGCGCACGACCCGCTGATTGCGGACGGCAGGAACTCGAAAGCGACCTTCATGCTGAAATTCCCGGACGTGGAACAAAGGAAAGTGGAGTTGGCCCGGCTGATCGGCATCGCGGACCAGACCTGGGTTCGAATAGATGGATTCGAACCGGTCAACGCCATCGCAGACGAGGAATTGGAGCGTGACACCGACGAGAAGACATCGTCGGCTCATTGCGCGCGTTTCGAACTGTCCGACGACATGGCGGCCGCCGCAAAGAACGGCGCCTCGAATTCGCCCGGTATTGATCACGAGCACTACTCGGTTCGCGCCGAGCCGCTTCCAAAGCACCTGAGAGGCGCGTTGGTGGCTGACTTGGATTCATTGCCCCACGTTAAGTGCGCATCGCGGCATTTTTCGTCTCTATTTATCGGAATATGAAAAGACTTTCACACTACGTATCCTTCAGTTCATACTATGCGGATGCGGGAGCGTTACACTAGGCAACGGGGAGAGGCCGCGTCTTCGAACACTTCATAGGGACATCGCTCAAACGTGGAACGGGATAACCTGCGACATCACATTTCCAACAGCTTCGACCATGAGTTGGGCGAGGTTCGCAAGCACGTGCTGGCCATGGGCGGCTTGGTGGAAAAGCAACTCGCCGATGCCATCAACGCGGTTGCTCACGGTGATTCGGCGCTGGGACAGCAGATTGCCGACGCAGATAGACGCGTCAACGCCATGGAGTTGGATCTGGACGTGGAGTGCACGCGCATACTCGCCCGCCGGCAGCCAGCGGCGGGCGACCTCAGACTCGTGGTCGGCGCAATCAAGATCATTACGGACCTGGAACGGATCGGCGATGAATCCGTTAGAATCGGCCGCATGGCCGTCGATCTTGCAGCCACTGAAGGACCCGCCAGCCATATTCTCGAAGTGGCGAGTATCGGCACTCAGGTTCAGACGATGCTGCACTCTGCGCTCGACGCGTACGCACGCTCCGACCCCGGCGCGGCTTCCGCCGCTGCGCGACGCGATCTTCAAATCAATCAAGCGTATGCCGAAGCGCTCGTTCGACACATCACATTGATGAAAGAAGATTCACGCAACCTGAAGCGCTACCTCGACCTGACCTGGGTTGTCCGGGCCTTGGAGCGAGCAGGCGATCACGCAAAGAATGTGTGCCAACACGTCATCTACCAGGTCAAGGGCCGGGACGTTCGACACAGTTCCTTCGACGTTATGGACCGCGTGGCCGGTAAGTCCTGATCCCGACTTTTCCGATTTACCTGGGCTGCGTCGCACTTGCGTCCTGATTTGGCCTCGTCCAATCAGCGGACCATCTGCCGTACACCGTGCAGCGCCTATCGTCCAGGCCTGACCAACCCCCCTAAACCCGCCTTCTCCAGTTCGCGGCACATCATGGCCCGGACATCCTCTGGACGCTCCAAATCGAGCGCGTCGCGGGCAAGGGATTGCGCGTGTTCGCGTTTGAAGCTTCGAATCACCCACTTTACGCGGTTGATGGCGCCTTGACTCATGCTCAGCGCGTCGACACCCAGGCCCACGAGCAGCAGAGCTGCGGCCGGGTCTCCCGCCAGTTCACCGCATACCGATACGTCGCACTTGTGCGCTCTCGCACCGGCAACGGTGTCGCGGATGGCGACCAGTACCGCTGGGTGGAGCCCGTCGAACAAGTGTGAAACTCGGGAATTCCCACGGTCTACTCCCAGAATATATTGCGTCAGATCATTGGTTCCAATCGAGAGAAAGTCCACGCGCCGGGCATAGTGCTCGGCCTGAAATACAGTCGACGGAACTTCCACCATGATGCCGATTTCGGGCGTTCCTTGAGGCTCGTCCCGCACTTCGAGTTCTCGACGAGCACGATCCAACAACTCGAGCGTCTCGTCCAATTCGGCCACCCGGCTGACCATGGGCAACATGACTCGAAAGCCGCGTGAGTTATGCCCTGCACGCAGGATCGCCCGCAATTGGGTCAGAAAAAGCTCCGGGTGATCCAAGCTCACCCGTATTCCGCGGTAGCCCAAGAACGGGTTGGTCTCGCGAATCGGGAAATAGTCCAAGCCCTTGTCGCCCCCGATATCCAACGTTCTGATCGTGACCGGCCGCGGCGAGAACGCCTTGATGACCCGTCTGTAGGTCGCGACCTGCTCCTCCTCTCCCGGAAAACGTTCACGGAGCGCAAAGTGCATCTCAGAACGATACAGACCGATGCCCTCGGCGCCCCGTTCCCGAGCAGCAGCGATGTCGGTAAAGAGCGCGGCGTTCGCAAGTAAAGGCACATGGTGGCCATCCAGGGTAAGGGACTGCTCATCACGCAGTTTCTCGAGGTCAAGGGACAGTGCCTGCTCCTCCTCGGCAAGGCGCTGGTATTGGGCGCGGAGCTTCGGTTCCGGCGCGATGCATACCCGCGCCGAATACCCGTCCACCACCACCTCTTGCCCGTGGATTCGGTTCGTGGGCAAACCATCTACGCCGAATACGGCCGGAACTGCCATTCCCCGGGCGAGCACCGCCAGATGCGACGCCCCCGTACCCTTGGTGGAAACGATGCCGGCAAGCCGATCTGCCGGCACCGCCGCCAAATCCGTCACACTCAGTTCGTCGCCGGCCAGGATGGTCTGCAGCGGATACTCCTGATCGCGCTCCGGCGTCTGCAACAGCCTCTGAAGAAGGCGTTTGCCGATGTCCCGAATGTCTGCGGCACGCTCTCTCAGATACGGATCCTCCATGGCCTCGAACGCATGCACATGGGCCGCAATGGCCTTTCGCAAAGCACCGGGCGCCCAATTTCCTTCGAGGATGTGACGAATCACCTCGCCCTGCATGCTGTCGCCTCGAAGCATCATGGCGTAGGCGTCGAATAGGGCCAGGTCGGCCTCGGACAATGTCGATTTGACCTCATTTCGAAGCCGCGCCAGTTCGTCCAGCTCTTGCTGCACGGCGACTCGAAACCGCTCGGCCTCGGCCTGCGGATCCTCGACGACGCGATCCCGAACCGAGTCTAGATTCGCCGCCGAGACCAAGGCTACGGCCTCGCCGATGGCAACACCGGAGACCCCGTCGAGGCCAGTCAAGAAAATGCTCCGCTCGACTGATCGGCGTCCTGCTGACAGCAACTCGGTGACGTCGATTCGATTGATTAGCCCGGCAAGTTGCGCGGAGAGCGTGACCAGCAGCGCGACTTCGTCATCATCGTATCGCCGGATCTCGCGCGCCTGGACGATTAAGACTCCCAGGACCTTTCGGCTAAAGATGATGGGAACGCCGAGAAACGCGTGGAAATCAGCCTCCGCGACCTCGGGAACGAGCAAGAAGTGACTGTGTTTCTGGGAATCGTCGACGTTTACGGGCTCGGCGCGCGCGACGACCAGACCGATCAGCCCTCGACCTGAGCCAAGGCGCAGGGTGCCGACGCAGTCGGGACTGAGGCCTTCAGTTGCGACGAGCACGTGCTCGTCGGAATGCTCATCGAGCAGGTACACGGAGCAGACATCGGCATGCATCGCCGCCCGAACTCGCGATACCAGGATATTGAGGGCCTCGCGCAGATTCGGGGCAACGCTGACCTCCTGGACAATGCGCCTCAGCACCCCGAGCATTGCAAGTCTCCATGAATCGGACTACCCGCCGTCGGGCTGCATTGGTCCGAACGGTCCTCTAACGAGCTCGTGCGCGCGAGCGCGAGATCAGAGCTTTCGATAGACCTCTGCGCCATGCGACCGAAGCACGTGAATTCGGCCCGCAGCCTTTCACTGGCCGCCAGCCTGCCGACAACTTGGCGGCGTGCGTGCAAACCCGCAATCCACCGGTACGCTTGCGTGTGCGAGACCCTATGGACCAATTCTGCGCCAGTACGGTGGCACGGTTGCCAACGCCGGCATGGCTGCACGATCAGCACTCCGAACCGCCCCAGCGTGCGCTGACGGGCTACGGGCGAGATACCAGTGCTCGGCCATCAATCGATTGGGCCCACGTTTCCCTGACGAAGCTCGTCCCCGCTCTTCGGCGCCTGCGCGGACCGCGGATGCCGGAACATTCCTGGGAACAACAGCGGAGCCAATTCGCTGAGGGCCTTGTTGTACACATCGCGCTTGAAATGGACGACAGCCCCGGTCGGATACCAATAGTCGACCCAGGTCCAGAAATCGAACTCCGGCCGATCGCTCCCGGCCAAATCAAAGTCCCTTTCCTTACCCACGAGACGCAGCAAATACCAGATCTGCTTTTGCCCTATGCACAATGGATGGCGATTGCGACGAATGAACCGGGAGGGCAGCCGGTAACGCAGCCATCGCTGTGTGCACCCGAGTATTTCCACGTGCTCCGGATGAAGCCCGGTTTCCTCCAAGAGTTCCCGATACATCGCGTCTTCGGGTGACTCTTCCGCCTTGATTCCGCCCTGCGGAAATTGCCACGATCGCTGCCCGCATCGGCGCCCCCAGAACACTCGCCCATCGCCTTTGGTAAGAATGATGCCGACGTTTGAACGAAAACCCTCCGAATCAATCACCTGCGCCACCGTCATTCAGAATGCGAAATTCCCGCTATTTTTCCACAAACTGAAATACTTCACCATGTCCTGCAAGCAGGACCGGCGTCTATTGGCGGTCGCGAGTCCCAACCGGTGCGGCTGGCTGTTTTCAAGATTCGGAAGCCGCGACGTCCCGGGGCTTGCAGTGATTGCCGGATACGAGGTAGGTAATCAAGTTGCCCAGATTGTGGGCGTATTCGCCGATTCGCTCCAGCGAGCGCATTACGAGGACGATGCGGATGGCATGGCCGACGGTTCTCGAATCCTCCATGATGAACGTCACGAGTCGGCGAAGGCCGCTCTGAAAATCCTCGATTGACTCCCCATGGAGTTCGGCGAGCCGCGCGACGTCACGCCCATCGAGTCTCTCAAAAGACTCGACTGCGATCCGCAACATGAGCCGAACTTGCCGCCCCATCCTGTCCACATCTCGAAGCAAGGTGTCTGTGGGCGCAAGAGCATCGGCCTGATAGAAATGCTGCGATAGCTCTGCAATCTTCGCCGCCTCGTCACCAGCACGTCTCAAGTCCGATACCGCCTTTGAAATGGCGATCACGGCTCGCAGATCCCGCGCAACCGGACCCCGTTTCGCCAGGACCCCCTCGGCGTCGTCCTCTACGCGATCCGCGAGCGCCGCAACCTCCGCGACCTGTAGCAGCACCTTCTGCGCGGCTTTCAGATCTTCCTGCAGCATTGACCGAAGCGTCAGATCCACCTGGTCGAGCACAAGCGATCCGATTTCCAGCAGCGTGATGTAGAGCGTACCCAGTTCCGCGTCGAAGCGTTTCGCGATGTGTCCTTCCAGGCGTCTATGCACAGGGTGTTTGCTCTCGAGTCAGACCCGCGTCCGAGCAGGCTAGCCTAGATATTTCGCCAGAGCGGCCTCTGGCTGGATCGCAGACGATTGATTCGAAATCGTTTGTCCTATTAGCACAGACCGACTGGCGAAATCCCCGAGCTAGCCGAACCGGCCGGTGATGTAATCTTCCGTCAGTTGGTGTTGGGGACAGGTGAAGATCTGGTCTGTGCCCCCCACCTCGATCAGGTCCCCCAGGTGAAAGTAGGCAGTGCGCTGCGATACCCGCGCGGCCTGCTGCATCGAATGGGTGACGATGACGATGCTGTAGTTCTCGCGCAGCTCGTCGATCAGATCTTCGATTCGTGCAGTGGCAATTGGATCGAGAGCCGAGCAAGGTTCGTCCATCAGAATGACTTCGGGGCTGACTGCAATGGCCCGCGCGATACAAAGGCGTTGCTGTTGCCCACCGGACAGGCCCGTGCCAGGCTGCTCGAGACGGTCGTTGACTTCCTCCCATAAGCTCGCCTTGCGCAAACTCGTCTCCACGATCTCGTCGAGCTCGGCACGATTCTGGGCCAGCCCGTGAATGCGCGGACCGTAGGCAACGTTGTCATAAATGGATTTCGGGAAAGGATTCGGCTTTTGAAAGACCATGCCCACCCGGGCGCGCAGCAGCACCACATCCATGCTGCGGTCGTAGACGTCATTGCCGTCGATGCGTATGTCGCCCTCGACACGGGCGCCGTCGACCGTGTCGTTCATGCGATTGAGGCACCTCAGAAATGTCGACTTGCCGCAACCCGAGGGCCCGATCATGGAGATCACCTCGTTGCTGGCGATGTCGAGGCTCACGTCCTTGATGGCGTGCTTATCGCCATACCAGACATTGACGTTGCGGCACGTCATGCGGGAATTCTCGACCGTGACCTCGCCGACAGTCTCGCGTTGCTCGCGGCCGACCGTTGCGTTGCCGGCCGCTGCCTCAGCATGTGTCGAGTCGCCACTCGGCATTGAACCGGCAATCGCGTCGCCAATTGCGGGGGTCACAGGCATTTCTCGGTCCAGCTTTTCTGTTTCCACCGTTGCTCTACCTCGTCCCGATGCGGTGACTTTACCACCGGCGCTCAAATCGTCTCCGAAGCAAGATCGCCAGCGAGTTCATGACGATCAAGAAGGCCAGAAGAACCATGATCGCTGCGGATGTCTTTTCCACGAAAGCCCGCTCCGGGCTGTCCGCCCAGAGGAATATCTGTACCGGCAGAACCGTGGAAGGATCGAAGGGTCCGCCCGGAATGTCGACGATGAAAGCGACCATTCCAATCATCAGTAGAGGCGCCGTTTCACCAAGCGCCTGCGCCATCCCGATGATGGTCCCGGTCAACATTCCCGGCAATCCGAGTGGAAGGACATGGTGCAAAATCATCTGCATTTTCGATGAGCCGACTCCGAGCGCCGCCTCGCGAATCGACGGCGGTACCGATTTCAACGCCGCGCGACTCGCTATGATGATGGTTGGAAGTGTCATCAGGGTAAGAACCAGGCCGCCCACCAATGGCGCGGATCGAGGGAGACCGAAGAAATTGATGAATACGGCGAGACCCAGAAGACCGAACACGATGGACGGGACGGCGGCCAGATTGTTGATGTTGACTTCAATCAAATCGGTCCACTTGTTTCGAGGTGCGTATTCTTCCAAGTAGATCGCCGTGGCAACGCCGATGGGAAATGAGAGCGCAAGCGTCACGATCAAGGTAAAGAACGATCCCACTGCGGCGCCCCAGATGCCGGCAAGCTCCGGCTCCCGTGAGTCGCCGGAGGTGAAGAACGCGGTATTGAAGCGCTTTTCGAGCCGCTCTTGGGCTGCCAACTGATCGAGCCAGCGCATCTGGTTGTCCTTGATGCGCCGGTCCGCCTCCGGCACGGTTCGGTCGACCTGTGCCTTGACGAATACGTCCACGTCGTCGTCGGCCGGCACCCAGACTTCCCGGGTGGATCCAACGAGGGCCGGATCGGCAAGTACCATGTCGCGGAGCTGAAAAGCCGCACCGGAACTGACAATGCCGGTCAGGGCGCGCCGCTCACGTCGCTTTTCGACATCGGGGAACATGGCACGAAGCGTGTTTTTTACCAAGCCACTGTAATTCCCCTTGCTCAATGATTCGGGCGCTCCCGTACCGTCGGGGTCCGTCGTCGCGGGATCGAAATATACGTCGAGCTTTATGAACGTCTGCTGGAAGCCCGGGTATCCCTTGTAGATGATGCTGGCGAAAAGAATCAGCAGGAAGGAGAGGCCCAGGATGATGGCGCCCTGCCCCATCCGCCTGAAGCGTCTCTCCGCGGCATACCGCTTGGCGAGGCCCGCTTGTACCCGGGCCAAGACGGCGCGCGACTGATCGTGCTCGGCCATGGTGTTATTCATATTGCTCCCGATACTTCCGGACCACATACAGCGCTATGACATTGAGGAGCAGGGTCACGAGAAAGAGCACGAGCCCCAACGCGAACGCAGCAAGCGTCTTGGGGCTGTCGAACTCCTGGTCCCCAGTCAGAAGCGTGACGATCTGCACGGTCACAGTGGTGACCGCCTGCAAAGGGTTGGCGGTCAAATTTGCCGCCAGACCCGCAGCCATCACGACAATCATCGTCTCGCCAATGGCTCGCGAGACTGCCAACAGGATTCCCCCGACGATTCCCGGCAACGCCGCCGGGATGATGACCTGACGAATCGTCTCCGAGCGCGTGGCACCCATCGCATAGGCGCCGTCGCGCATGGCTTGGGGAACCGCATTGATGACGTCGTCCGACAGGGAGGACACGAATGGAATGATCATGATTCCCATGACCAGCCCGGCGGCGAGCGCACTTTCGGACGCCACGTTCAAACCGACGGATTCGCCAATTCCGCGGATAAAGGGGGCCACCACCAGGGCCGCGAAGAAGCCGTAGACGACCGTCGGTACGCCTGCCAGTATTTCGAGCATCGGTTTCGCGAAAGAGCGCAGCCTGCGGTTTGCATACTCCGCGAGATAGATTGCAGACATGAGACCGATGGGCACCGCGACCAGCATGGCGATCAGTGAAATGAGCATGGTGCCGGCGAACAGCGGAACGGCTCCGAACGCGCCGGAGGACCCGACTTGGTCGGCGCGAATGGCCGTTTGCGGGCTCCAGTCCAATCCGAAAAGGAATTCGGTGGCGGGCACCGCGGCAAAGAAACGAATGGACTCGAAAAGGACTGAAAGCACGATTCCGATGGTCGTAAAAATCGCAATGGTGGAACAGACGATCAACGAGACCTTCACGATTTGCTCGACCCGATTGCGGGCGCGAAGGAGAGGATTGATCGACCGCCAACCGACGGCTAGCCCGCCGACTGCCAGTCCAACCGAAAGCACCGCAATTGCGGCTCCCGCAACGAACTGGAGGTAGCGATAATGATCTGCTGCGGCACGAATCGCCGGGTCGGGTTCGCCTGATACGATGTTGCCGGAAACGAAATTTCGTATGTCGTTGACGATCAGATTGCGGCGGTTCTCAGGCAGGTTTCGAAGCGACTCGGGAAGCTCGGCCAGAACCAACTGAGTGACGACGCTATCCTGAAAGAATACCCAAATGCCAAGAAGAAACAGTGCGGGCAGCGCGCACCAGATTGCCGTGTAGAGGCCGTAGTAGCTTGGCAGCGAATGCAACTGGCGAATGTTGCCGCGGCTCACTGCCAGGGAGCGCCGGACCCCGAGATGGTATCCGGCAGCGCTCAGGACTAGAAGCGCTACAACAAGCGTAGGAAAGTTCATTTTTCGCTAATGTCGCCGTGCTGGTTCCGGTACGCGATGACCGCTGCGTCCACGCCAAAGCCGGGCGACTCAGTCTGCCCGGCCTTGGCAGTTCGACTCGCTAGAGGGATAGCGTGTTGAGGGCCTTTGCATCCTCGGCGAATTTCGCACGCTCGTCCTCGGGCATAGGTATCAGGCCTCTATCGGTCAGATACCCCTCTTCGCCCCAAGCCTTCTCGCTGGTGAACTCGCCCAAAAACTCTTTGATGCCCGGAATGGCGCCCACGTGGGCCTTCTTGACGTATAAATACAGGGGCCGCGAAACCGGGTAACTGCCCTCGGCAATGGTTTCGAACTCCACCGGAACGCCACCGATGGCAGCACCCTTGACCTTGTCGGAGTTCTGATCCAGAAAGCTGAAGCCGAATATGCCCAGAGCGTTTGCGTTGGTGTCGAGCTTTTGCACGATCAGATTGTCGTTCTCGCCTGCCTCGATGAACGCACCGTCCTCGCGGATGGTGTGGCAAGCGGCCTTGAACGCGTCCTTCTCCATTGCTTCGATGAACTCGAATGTGCCACATCCACCTTCCATGGCGAGTTCCACGAACGCGTCTCGCGTTCCAGAGGTCGGCGGTGGGCCAAGCACCTCGATTGCCACGTCCGGCAACGACCCATTGACTTGCTTCCAGGTCGCGTACGGATTGGGGATCAATTTCTCATTGTTGGCGTCCGGAACGTCTTTCGCGAGCGCCAAGTATATGTCTCGCAGCGTGAGATCGAAGTCGGGCCCGCTCTTTGCGTTTGCAATGGCGATTCCATCGTAGCCCACTTTCACCTCAACGACCTCCGTTACGCCGTTGTTGGCGCAAGCTTCCACCTCGGACGACTTGATACGACGTGAGGAGTTTGTGATATCGGGGTGGTTGACGCCGATCCCCGCGCAGAACAGCTTGAATCCACCGCCTGAACCCGTTGACTCGATCTTGGGAGTCTTGAACGCCGTTGTCTTCCCGAACTGCTCGGCGACCACCGTGGCGAATGGATACACCGTGGAGGAACCGACGATGCTGACGTAATCCCGGCTGTCGGCCTGTGCGGCGGCTAGCATCGACACCAAGGCGGCCATTGTCAGTAAGCTGCGCATTCGCATGGTCTCTCCTAGAGCTTGGAGTAAGGTAACGATTCGGTTTGAACCCTGTTCCGGCTTCGACCCGCATTTGCCGGCGCAACCGCCGACTCGACCCAACGCCGTTCGCATTCGCACACTAATTGACGCATGTGACGCTTTTGTTACTGAATGCACGAGATTGACGAGAAAAATTGCCGGAAATGCGAGAGTATGTTCGGAGAATGGGTAATTGGGCGCGCCAAACGCATGACAATGGTCATGCGCCCGCAATGATGGGCGGGGCCGTAACGGGTATCTTGGAGGCGCAGGCCACCTTGGGTTTGGAGCTATCGATATGGCGGAGAGCATGCCGGTCCAGGCTGTCGTTGAATCAGCCGACGTCGCGAAATTCGATCTGGAATCACCGGAGTGGTACCTAAACCGCGAGCTGACTTGGCTGGAGTTCAACAAGCGAATCTTGCACGAAGGCAAGGATCCGCGGACCCCGCTCTTGGAGCGGGTCAAGTTCCTGGCAATCGTCGCATCGAACCTCGACGAATTTTTCATGAAGAGGATAGGCGGCCTCAAGCAGCAGGCCGGCGCCCGCGTTCGTGAGCTGACCGTCGACGGCCGCACACCGGAGCTCCAGATCAGGGAATGCCACGCGGTCGTTCGCGAGCTCCAGATCGAGGAGCGGGAACTCGCCCGCGAGCTGCACAAACTGCTCATCGATCAGGGCATCCGGATCGCAAGTTTTCAAAAGCTCGGGCGAGAACAGCAAGTCGCCGTGCGAGACGAATACCTGCGCAATATATTCCCCCTGATCACGCCCCTCGCGATCGATCCGGCCCATCCGTTTCCGTTTATCTCCAATCTGTCCCTCAACCTCCTCGTCGCGGTGCGCGATCACGGCCGGGAGAACGTTTCCCAGGTCCGGATCAAAATTCCGGTCGGGCAGGAAGTGCCGCGCTTCCTGCAGGTGGGGGATGACACCCTGTTCGTGCCCCTGGAAGACATGATGGCCAACCACCTGGACCTGTGGTTTCCGGACATGGTCGTAGAATCTTGCGAGCTCTTCAGAGTGACGCGCAATGCCATCACCGAGCAGTCCGAGGAACAGGCGGCAGACCTTCTGGAGCTCATCGAATCAGAACTCAGGGACCGCAAATTCGCGCCCATCGTGCGACTCGAAGTGTCCGCGGGCATGGACCCCCTGATGCGCGGAATGCTCGCGGCAGAGATGGGCCTGGACGAAAACGAGGAGGTTTTCGAAGTCAATGGCGTGATGTGCAAACGCGATTTGTTCCAAATCGCGGCGATCCCGCGGGACGATCTGCGCGACCCGCCTCATCACCCGCTCGATCATTGCAAGATCGCCGCCGCCCCGAACATCTTTCACCTTTTGCGGGAACAGGGGCCGCTGCTGGTTCAGCATCCGTACGAGTCTTTCGTCACCTCTGTCGAGCGCTTCCTCCTGGAGGCCAGCCGGGATCCCAAAGTGCTGGCCATCAAGATGACGCTTTATCGGACCGCGGCCGAATCGAACATCATCAAATACCTGATTGGCGCTGCTCAGAACGGCAAGCAGGTCGCCGTACTCGTCGAGTTGAAGGCGCGCTTCGATGAATCGGCGAACATTCGCTGGGCGAATTACTTGGAAGAGGCCGGCATCCACGTTTCCTATGGTGTCGTCGGCCTGAAGACGCACAGCAAGATCATTTTCGTCCTGCGCCGGGACTACGACGGTTTGCGGCGTTACGCTCATTTGGGGACCGGCAACTACCACGCTGGAACAGCTCGGATCTACTGCGATCTGGGAATGTTCACCAGCGATCCCATCATCGGGGAAGACTTGACCGAACTGTTCAACTACCTAACGACCGGTCACGGGGCCCGTAAGAAATACCGAAAGCTGTTGGCTGCCCCAAAATCCCTGAAGCCGGCACTGCTCAAGAAAATCAAACGCGAGATCGAGCAGCATTCGGACAAATCGCCGGGACTCATCCAGTTCAAGATGAACGCACTCGAGGACGCCGATATCACTCGAGCACTCTACCAGGCGTCCATGGCAGGGGTACGGGTGGATCTGATCGTGCGCGATACCTGCCGACTACGACCGGATATTCCAGGTCTGTCGAACAACGTTCGAGTCATCAGTATCGTCAATCGTTTTCTCGAGCACGCGCGTGTTTTTTACTTCCGAAACGGGGGAGACGAGGAGTACTTCATCGGCTCGGCGGATTGCATGAAAAGAAATCTCGAAAGCCGAGTCGAGGTGGTAGCGCCCGTGGAAGGGCCTGAGCTGTGCGCGGAATTGCGCACCCTGCTGGACGTCCAACTCGCCGACCGGCGCAGCGCTTGGGAGATGCAGTCCGACGGCACCTATGTGCAGCTGACGCCGGGCCCAAAGGACGATCCCAGAGGCTCCCAGGAGATTCTCATGGAAATGGCTGCAGAGCGAACGCGGCGGTTCACAGGACCGAAGAAGAAGAAAAAGTTCAAGCTGGCGGCAAGGCGCCGTCGCCGGTAATTCGTAGCCCCCCCCCGGAGCCGGGAATGCTGCCCGCTACGGCGTGCGTTCCGGAGTCCGAATCCAGCGCAGTGGATCCAACGTCATCTCCGGCACCGATCACGCCGCGGAGGTGCTGCCCTACCCTGCGCCGCTCATTAGGTTCAGGTTCACATCATGGAGAAATCAACGCCTCCCGACAACGTGCCGCTCCAGTTCCTGCGGCGTCCAGGCGGCGACTCGGTCGCGTATTACCGCACGCCCGGCAAGTCCCCTGGTGTCGTCTTCCTGACCGGTTACCGGTCCGACATGACTGGCGGCAAGGCGCTCCGTCTGGAGCAATTTTGCCAAACCCGCGGACTCGCCTACCTGCGCTTCGACTACTTCGGCCACGGCGCCTCATCGGGCGCTTTCACCGACGGGACGGTCGGCCGCTGGGCTGACGACGCGGTGTTCGCTCTGGACCACCTGACGGAGGGACCCCAGGTGCTGGTGGGTTCCAGCCTCGGCGGCTGGATCATGCTGCTGGCCGCGCTCAGGCGCCCCCAGCGAATCGCCGCCCTCGTTGGGATTGCCACGGCGGCGGATTTCACCGAAACCCTGACCAATGAAGTCCTCGGTGGGCAGCAGTTGGCGACGCTCGCTCGCGACGGCGTCGTGCCCGTTTACGGCCGCTACGACCCGGAACCGACGCCCGTCACGCGACTGATCATCGAAGAGGCCAAGGACCACCTGGTCCTCCGCGACGAGATCCCACTGGACTGCCCTGTCCGTCTAATTCATGGCATGGGCGATCCCGACGTGGCCTGGCAAACCTCGCTACGAGTCGCCGAATGCCTGCGCTCGCAAGACGTGGAGATCACCCTGGTGAAACGCGGCGAGCACCGACTCTCCGACCCGGACGACCTGGAGCGCCTGGTGGAGACACTGGACACCCTGCTATCGCGGTTGAGCTGACGCGGGGCTGCAGCAGCTGAGGAGTTCGCGCCCAAATATATTGCAGCGCTCGGCCGATCCAGTGCGAACAAACCTGCCGCGGAACCATCTAAGCAAGTGCGTTGGCGAGCAGCGGTAAGAACCAGTGTCCAGGGAAACGGTAATCAATCCAGAGATTCCCTGCGGCACCTGGGCGTGGCGCCGGAATCGGCATGACAACCCGTCGATTCCGTGGAGAAAAAGGAAACCGCTTTTTCGCTTTCCGTGCCCTGGCAATTTGGAGACGGAATTGTCCAGTGCTCCCTCAGTCGTCTTCGAGCGAGTGGGTGACTGCGATGTCGCTGGCTCTCAAGTGTGTCGACGTACCTGGCAACATGGGGGTGCCAGCGCAATTGCCGGTGAGTCCGGTCACCGGCACGCGGCCCGTAGCGGTCGCTCAGGAGCGCTATCCCACACGCCGCAGATTTCTCGGTAGCGGGCGTGCGTGGCTCAAGTGGACCGTTCCAGCGCTGCTGGTCGTAGCAGCGGCGAGCGACGAGCTCAGGACGTCCAGGTTACAGGCGTGGGCGTTCTCGTCGTATGCCGAGAAAGTCTCCTACCGGCTTGAACCCGGCCCCAGTTCGCAGATCGCGTTTCCGGCAGACGGGCCATTCGATGTCCGCCGGGGATACACGCGCCTGCCGCAGTTCGTAGCACGCCTGGAGCGAGAGGGTTACGAGGTGATCAGCCAGTCGCGGCTCTCGCCGGAACTCATCCGTCTGGTCCAGTGGGGCATTCATCCGCCCTATGTGGAAACGCCTGCGACAGGCCTGCGGATACGGACCCAGCAAGGCCGTGCTCTCTACGATGCGGCATCCGATCGGCGGCTGTTCGACACATTCGAGGGAATTCCTCCCGCCATCACCCGGTTCTTGCTTTTCATCGAGAATCGGGAACTGCAACTGGACGGGATTTCCACCGCCAATCCCGCAGTGGAGTGGGATCGCCTGGGCAAAGCCGGACTCCTCTACGCGGGCAGTAAGATTGGGCTCCCGTTAACGGTGGAGGGCGGCAGTACCCTGGCGGTCCAACTGGAGAAATTTCGCCATTTCCCCAGAGGCATGACCGGTTCGCCCCTGGACAAGCTGCGCCAGATCGCGGGAGCCAGTCTCAAAGTCTATCGAACCGGCCCCGACACCCAGGCGCGGCGTCGCGAGATCGTTGTTGAGTACTTGAACACGCTGCCGCTGGCAGCACAAGTGGGTTACGGCGAAGTATACGGTCTCGGGGAAGGCCTGCACGCGTGGTTCGGACAGGATCTGGCAGAGGTCCTGTCCGCTCTCTCGTCGCCTTCTCCCGACGCACAGGCGCGTGCCGTCAAGCATGTGCTTTCCCTGCTGTGCTCGGTGCGCGCACCATCCCACTATCTCATCTCGAACCGAAATGCGCTGGAGCGGCGGGTCGCAAACTACACCCAACTTTTCGAAGTTCACGGTCTCCTGGATCCGGACCTGGCAAAACGGGTACGGGCAACGCCGCTGTCATTTCTCGACCGCGCGCCGCCGCCGCACGCATCCCCAATTGCGGCGCGTAAGCACCTGGACTCCGTTCGCACGAACGTTCTCCGTATGTTGGGGGTGTCAGACTACTACGAGTTGGACCAACTCGATCTGGAAATCGAGACGTCCATCGATCCGGACTTTCAATCTGAAGTGATGCATCTCCTTGATCAGTTGAAGGACCCGGAGTTTGCTCAGGCGAATGGCCTGGGTGAGTTCCGACTTCTGGGAAGCAGCGATCCAGGCCCGATCGTTTATGGTCTGACACTGTTCGAGCGAACACCAACTGCCAATCTGCTGCGAGTCCAGGCGGACACACTGGATCGACCGTTCGACCTGAACCAAGGCATGAAGATGGAACTCGGCAGCACCGCCAAACTTCGAACGACTGCGCACTATCTGCAACTGGTGGCGACACTCCACGCAGACCTGGCTTTGCTGGACGAGGGAGAATTGACGGCGCACGTTCCTTCGCGGCGCGACCCGATTACCGAATGGGCCGTCCGAACACTGCAGGACAAAGGCCCCGTTCCACTGGACACCTTTCTCGACCTTGCCCTGGAGCGCCAGTATTCGGCCAGCCCCGGCGAGGCCTTTTTTACGGGAGGTGGCAGACACACGTTCGGCAATTTCGACGCCAAGGACAATCACCGAATGTTGAGTGTCCGCGAGGCGTTTCAACGGTCCACGAACCTGGTCTTCATTCGCCTGATGCGTGACTTGGTCCGGTTCCACCAGGCGCGCCTGCCCTACGACATCGAGGCCGTGCTGAGCGATTCGGACAATCCAATCAGGCGAGCATTCCTCATCGAGGCCGGCGACTTCGAGGCGCAACAGATTTTGGCACGGGCATTCCGTGCCTTTCGCGGCCTGAGCGAAGACGAACTGGTGGAACGCCTGTTGCGAACCCGGTCGCAATCCGCCCGGCCTTTGAGCATGCTGTACCTGGCCTGGAATCCAGGCGCCACGGTCAGTGATCTGGAATCCTGGCTTGCGGGGCGGGTCGGGCGCCAGTCGCCGATCGACGCTGAAAGGTTGTTCCAGAGCTACGACCCGGCGCGGCTGAACTTGCGCGATTACGGCTATTTGATCGGCCGCCATCCTCTCGAAGTCTGGGCCGCGGGGGCGCTACGGGAGAATCCCGACCTGTCGTGGAATGCGCTTCTCGCCCAAAGCGGGGACGCTCGAACGGTCGTGTCCGACTGGCTGTTGAAGACCAAGAATCGGCGCGCTCAGGACACCCGGCTGCGCGCTCGAATCGAGCGCGATGCCTTTGAGCGGATGACGCCCCACTGGCAGCAACTGGGCTTTGCCTTCGACACGCTTGTGCCGTCGCTGGCGACCGCGATCGGCAACTCGTCTGATCGCCCCATCGCGCTGGCCGAGTTGATGGGCGTGATCTTGAACGACGGTGTGCGCCTGCCTGCCCTGCGAGTCACCCGCCTGCACGCGGCGGCCGCGACCCCTTACGAGACTTTGCTCACCCCGCGCCGCGACGCTGGCGTACGGGTGCTGCCGCCACCCGTGGCCCGGGCGTTACGCGCGCTGCTGGCCCAAGTGGTGGAGAAAGGAACCGCCCGGCGTCTTGCGGGCGCGTTCGCCCGCGAGGACGGAACGCCCGTGACGGCGGGCGGCAAGACCGGCTCCGGGGACAACCGTTACGAGACCTACAGCCGCGGGGGTGGCGTAATCTCATCCCGGGTCGTGAATCGAACCGCCACATTCGTGTTCTACGTGGGCGACCGCTACTTCGGCGTGGTCACGGCGCACGTGGACGGCGAGGCCGCCCGCAATTACCGATTCACGAGTGCCTTGCCGGTCACGGTGCTGAAGCTTCTGGCCCCATCCATCAACCGACGGCTGGAGAATTCCCAAAAGGGCCCGAATACCATGGAGATTGCGACCGCCGAAAGACAATGCAGTGACGAATCGAGCCGAATTGCATCGCCTCAGCACGATTACGATAGCGGAGTACTTGAACGCGATGGCCTAGTCGAGTAGATCAGCCATTGCTGGCTTTCACCCTCACAGAACCGGACGTGCGGCGTTACCGCATCCGGCTCTTCCGAGCAGGTAACCCGGTGAGACCGGGAGCCAATTGTCCGCGTGGGTAATGCGGGGGTGTGGCA